>CAYJPF010000025.1:25968-29332 GCA_964372025.1 uncultured Peptococcaceae bacterium
GACTTAAGTATATGGAATATTGCTAATGTTACTAGTATGAGCAGTATGTTTCAGGGATCTAATCTAACATCAGTAGGAGACTTAGGCATATGGAATGTTGCTAATGTTACTACTATGAGTAGCATGTTTAAAGAGTCCAGGCTAACATCAATAGGAAATTTAAATAATTGGAATGTGGCTAATGTTACTAATATGAATAGTATGTTTTGTGAATCTCAAATAACAACATCAGGAGACTTAAGCAAATGGAATGTGCATAATGTTACTACTATGAGCTATATGTTTTCGGCAAGCAAGCTGAGATATATAGGAGATTTATCCGCTTGGAAAACATCATCTGTTATATCATTTAGTAATATGTTCTCTGCAAGCAAATTTGCCAATGTTGGGGATTTGTCGATCTGGAGTATTTCATCAGCAACAAATTTAAGCTCAATGTTCAGTTGTTCAAATGTCAGATATATCGGAGATCTTTCTAATTGGGATATTACTAATATTATTAACGCGGATTCAGTGTTTTATTATTCTAAAATCAAGGATATTGGCGATATAAGTAAGTGGCACCCTCGTGTCGATATTGTAATAGATAGCATTTTTGAAAATACCCTCTGTTCAGATAATATAGAGCTTCTCACTAATATTGTAGAGAATAATGCAAAAAACAGTAACCAGCAATCAAAAAAAACTAAAAACGAACAGCAGAATCTAATTAATGAATACATTGCAAAAAATGGAATTGTATTTGATTTTGAAATTGATAATGAGAACCATATTCGAATAACCAAATACCATGATAAGAATGGAAGAGAATCTGTGGAAATTCCCAGCTTTGTTTATGGGTTTAAAAATAGTTTTGATTCTGAAGGGGTTTTTGCCAAAACAGTATATCTTAAGTCTATAGATTTAGGAACAGGGATAAAAGACTTAAGCTATATGTTTTACAAGGCAACAATTGTGGAGATAGATATATCAAAATGGAATGTTACTCATATTACAGATATGAGTAACATGTTTAGGATGTCTAAATTAACAACAGTAGGTGATTTAACTAATTGGAATATTGCTAATGTCATTGACATGAATAGGATGTTTTACGAATCACAACTAACAACAGTAGATTTAAGCAAATGGAATGTTTCTAGTGTTATTGATATGTGGTGTATGTTTGCTGACTCTCAATTAACAACAGTAGGAGACTTAAGTAATTGGAATGTTGCTAATGTCACTAACATGGGCAGCATGTTTTCCGAATCTCAACTAACAACAGTAGGAGACTTAAGTAATTGGAATGTTGCTAATGTCACTAACATGGGCAGCATGTTTTGTGGATCGCAATTAACAACAATAGGCGACTTAAGTAATTGGAATGTTACTAATGTTACTAACATGGACAGTATGTTTTATGGGTCGCAATTAACAACGATAGGTGACTTAAATAGATGGAATATTGCCAATATCACTTGTATAAACTTGATGTTTGCCAAATCACACCTAAAAATAGTAGGAGATTTAAGTAATTGGAATATTGATAATGTTACTGACGATGATATTAGAGGAATGTTTGATGCATCTCAATTGCATGAATATTCAATCAAGAACGGAAAAATCATTTCCAAAAATTAGCCCGCTGCAGTTATTGTTTTACAGCAAGAGAAGGGGCTGTCGCACTATTGTTTTTGGCTTTGCGACAGCCCCTTTTTTAGCTGTTTTTGACTATTTTTCCATTTTGGATTTTGTAGTTTTCTAAGTTGGAACCTGTAAACATCAAATATGTAATACTAACCTTAGCCATATTCCAATTGCTTAAATCGCCTACTTTTGTTAGATGGGACCTATAAAACATAAAGCTCATATCAGTAATATTAGATACATCCCAGTTAGATATATCAATCTCTTGAATTGTTGATTGATAAAACATATAACTTAGGTCTCGAATACCAACACCCAAATCTATATATTCAAGATATACTGTTTCGGAAAAAACTCCTTTACCAATGCTATATCTATTCGTAAATCCATAAACAAAATCTGGGATCGTCAAAGATTTCCGATCAATCTTATCATAGTATTTTGATATTCGAATATTGTTCTCGTTATCAATTTTAAAATTAAATATAATGCCATTTTCTTCTATATATTTATCAATTATTTGCTGTTGCTCTTTTTTAGTCTTTTTTACTTGTTGGTTACTATAGCTGGAGCTAGTTTTCACATTGTTAATTATTATATAAGCATTATCTTCACATTTACTATTTTCAAAAATACTATCCATAATAATATCTACACGAGGTTTCCATTTGCTTATATTACCAATGTCCTTAATTCTAGAATAATAAAACATCGAATCTATATTCGTAACTTTAGAAATATCCCACTTAGAAAGATTACCTACATATAAAATATTTGAGCAACTAAACATAGAGCTCAAATTAGTTGCTGCTGAAATATCCCAGTTTGACAAGTTACCAATACATGTGAATTTGCTTGCAGAAAACATATTGCTAAAAGATTTAACATTTGATATATCCCAAGCAGCTAGATCTCCTATATAGTTTAACTTACTAGCAGAAAACATATAGCTCATATCAGTAACATTAGCAACATCCCAGTTGCTTAAATCACCTACTGTTGTTAGTTGGGAGTTGGAAAACATACAGCACATATCAGTAACGTCAGCTACATCCCAGTTACTTAAGTCTCCTGCAGTTATTAGTTTAGAGTTGAAAAACATAAAGAACATATCAGTAACATTAGCCACATTCCACTTACTTAAATCTCCAACTGTTGTTAATTGAGAGTTGGAAAACATATCTTTCATATCGATAATATTAGAAACATCCCAGCCCGATATGTTAATTTCCTGAAGTGTTGCCCAAGAAAACATATAACTTAAATCCCGAATTTCTCTGCCCAAATCTATAGACTTAAGATGTATTGTGTTAGAAAAAGCCCCTTCTCCCCAGGATAGCTGATAAAAACCATAAACAAAATCAGGAATTTTAATATACTCCCTTTCAGGGCTATCATAATATTTTGATATTCGGATATGGCCAAAATCATCAATTATAAAATCAAATATCTGCCCATGTTTTTCAACATAATCATCAATTATTATTTGCAGTTCTTCTCGCATATACTTTTCCAATTAGTTCACTGCCTTTCAAGTAGTAGCTACTAGCTATATTATACTTAAAACCATCTAAAAAGACAAGAATAGATAAAATTCAAATGCCGTTCAAATAGTAAAATCGACTATAAAAACCGCCTATTAATAGCAAGTAAATTGTTTTTTATACCATAACTTAACCCACTGTCAATGACGGTGATAAAATGAACAAAAGTAGCGTTTAAAAAATGTACATAA
>CAYJPF010000026.1:0-28345 GCA_964372025.1 uncultured Peptococcaceae bacterium
ATCTGATTTAGATCGATTAGAAAATTAATTAGCAAATCAACTTTGCTGATAGTATCAACTAAATCACCGCTGCGTAAAGTGATAATAAATGCCTTCTTATTATTAAAATTTATCCGTTTGGCCCACTTAATTGCTATCTTTTGCAGCTGCTCGCCACTTAAAGGATGGCTTTCGGCCATCTTAATTTCAATATGTGCCGGCCTTTGAAAAATCGAAATGATATCAAAAGCCTTCGCCAAATACTTAACCTTACCCAGCAAAAATAAATTTGTTACCGATTGCGGCATTTTACCATAACGATCCGTAATCTCCGCCGCCAAATCAGCCAAATAATCCAGGCTAAGGGCAGCAGCAATACGCTTATAAAGCTCGATTTTTAGCCCGGCATCAACAATATATTTATCCGGAATATAGGCATTTAGCTGCAATTCCAGCTGGGTACTAATTCTATCAACCTGCTCGGCCTGCTCGCCGCTTTGACAGGCCATCTCCTCTTGCAATAGGCGGCAATATAAATCAAAGCCAACCGCCATAATATGACCGCTTTGCTCCGGCCCTAAAATATTGCCGGCTCCGCGTAACTCCATATCACGCATGGCAATCTTAAAACCGGCTCCCAGCTCGGTAAAATCGCGGATTGCTACTAAACGCTTTTTAGCCATCTCGTTAATAATATGATCCCGGCGATAGGTAAAGTAAGCAAAAGCCTGCCTTTCCGAACGCCCTACCCTGCCCCGTAATTGATATAGTTGCGCTAAACCAAAATTCTCGGCTTCGTTAACAATCATGGTATTAACATTAGGAATATCCAGGCCGGATTCAATAATAGTTGTGCATAACAAAATATCGGCTTTATGCTCCACAAAGTCTATCATTACTTGCTCTAATTCTTTTTCCTTCATTTGGCCATGGCCAATCAAAATTTTGGCCTTAGGCACCAATTTTTGAATTTGCTCGGCAATTTGCTCAATATTATTTACCCGATTATGAACAAAATATACCTGACCACCCCGGTTTAGCTCGCGCAAAAGCGCCTCGCGGATTAGGCGTTCTTCAAATTCTAAAACATAAGTCTGCACCGGGCGCCTATCCTCCGGCGGGGTGGCGATAATGCTCATATCACGCATGCCCACCAAAGACATATGCAAAGTGCGAGGTATCGGCGTTGCGGAAAGTGTTAATACATCAACATTACCGCGCATTGCCTTGATTTTTTCCTTATGAGCTACCCCAAAACGTTGCTCTTCGTCCACAATTAATAAGCCCAAATCTTTATAGCTAACATCGGACGATAGCAGGCGATGCGTACCAACAATGATATCCAAATCGCCACTATTTAGGCGCTTAACTAACTCTTTTTGTTGCTTGGGAGTTGCAAAGCGCGATAGGCAGCCCGCCTTAATCGGATAGCCGCTAAAACGATCCTCGATTGTGCGCAAATGCTGCTGCGCCAGCACGGTAGTGGGCGCTAAAATAGCCACTTGCTTATTATCCATCACCGCCTTAAAGGCAGCTCTAAGGGCAATTTCGGTTTTGCCATAGCCAACATCGCCGCAAAGTAGGCGATCCATCACCTTTTCCAGCTCCATATCGGTTTTAATTTCATGCAAGGCCTTAAGCTGGTCGGGAGTTTCCACATACGGGAAGGCATCCTCAAATTCATGCTGCCAGTTGCTATCGGCGGCAAAAGCATGGCCGATAACCATATTGCGCTTGGCATATAGCGCCAATAATTCGCGCGCCATATCCTGCACACTGGCCCTTACCCTGGCCTTTACCTTTTGCCAATCGCCGCCACCCAGCTTATATAGCTTAGGTGCTGCCCCTTCATTGCCAATATATTTTTGGATTAAATCCAGCTGATCTACCGGCAAATAAAGGCGATCGGTGCCGGCATATTGAATAAGCAGATAGTCGCGGCTAATACCATCAAATTGCAGGCGTTCTACCCCTATATAGCGGCCAATGCCCTGGCTGGTATGCACCACATAATGGCCGGGCTCTAAGTCGATAAAATTATGAATTTTTTCGCCACCGCTATATATTTTGCGTGGCTTACGTTTGCTTTCTTTGGCAAATAATTCTTGCTCGGTGATGAGCACCATTTTTAATTCGGCCGATTCAAAGCCCTTATTAAAGGCGGCTTCGATAATATTTACAGCCGGAAAATTATTTTCGCTAACAATTTGGCCAATGCGCTTTAATCTAGGCTTAGAGCTGGCCGAGATGAATATTTTTGATTTAGCAAATTGTTTACCGTCGGCCTCAAATAATTGGGGATTTTGGGCATAATTAGGGATATCTCGGCTAAAAATTTGCCTAAAAGTATGGGGCTGCAATTCGCTTTTGCCGCTATCAAATAGGCTTAATATTAAAGGTTTGCGCTTATTAAAATGGCTTGCTAAGGCCTCATAATCATTAAAATTGTTGTAAAACGTGGGCAATAATTTACCCATTTCCAGCAAATCATTATAGTTCAAATGTCGCTCTTTTTGACGCAGTTCGCATTCGCCGGCAATTTGGCCGGCTTCGTATAAAATTAAATTGGCATCGGCAGGCAAATAATCCAGCAAGCTGCTTATTTTAGGATAAAATAGGCTTAGCAAACTTTCTAAGGTATTATCCCAAATGCCTTGCTTTATATACTCTTGCATGGGATTAAAAATATCTTTTAATTGCTTTTGCCCGGCTCGATCTAAGGCCGGCATAATAGCTGCCAGCTCGGCTTCTAAAAGCTGTTCGGCCTGCTTGCGGCTGTGCTGATCCCAGGGCATTTCTTTAGCCGGAGCAATAGTTATTTGCTCGATATTAGTTAAAGAACGCTGATCATGCGGCGAAAAATAGCGAATGCTTTCCAGCTCATCATCAAAAAATTCCAGCCTAATCGGCTGTTTAGCAATTAAAGGAAAGATGTCGATTATGCTGCCCCTTTGGCTAAAAGTGCCGGGGATTTCGGTTAATTGATTGCGCTCATAGCCAATATCTACCAATTCACCGAGCAGGCTATCGATATTGATAATTTGGCCAACCTGCAAATACAAATGATGCTTGGCAAAAACTTCGGGGGCAACCAAGCCCCTTAGCAGGGAGTTTATTGATGCTACAATAATAATATCCGCCCCGGCTATCAAGGTCGAAAGCACGCCTATTCTTTCGGCTGTTAATTCTATATTGCGGGCATAAACCTCAAATGGTAATAATTCCAATAATGGAAAAAAGTGGAGGTTTTCGGACAAAAACGGCTGCAGGTTTTGGTATATGCTTTGGGCATCTTCATCATTTGCGGTTAAAATTAGGGTTGGCTTAGCTAAATCTTGCCTAAAAGCCGCTATTGCAAAGGCAGCTGCGGAGGTAGTTAGCCCTCCTAAAAAGGCTGTTTGCTGATGATACTGGGCTTGCAATATATCCTGGTAGGCCGGGTTTTGTTGCCATATTTTTAATAGTTGCTTCATATTTGCTCCGTATTTGCTGCTGCTTGATTTTAAAACCATTCTTTTTTTGGAAAAAAGACCTAGCTGGCTTTTGCCAAGGCAAAACCGCAGCTATGCACGTAGCTACAGCTCAAAATCAAAGATTTTGGCTCTAGCTCAGAATCAAAAAAACTTTTTACTTTATTTACGATTATACTCATTCATTGCTTCCGTTATGCCTTTTTTGGCCCATAGTCTGGCTGCTTCGGCTGCTTTGGCAAATGTGGCGGCCATTATCGGCATTTCCTCTTCGCTAAAGCGGCCCAGAACATAGTTGGCGCCACCTTTAAAGCCATGGCCTATCCCTATTTTTAAGCGGGCTATTTCGGCGCTGCCTGCCTGCTCTATTATCGATTTAATACCATTATGGCCACCATCCCGGCCATTACGACGCAGGCGAATTGTGGCCGGCTCGATATCCATATCATCAAAGATAATCAGCAAATCCTCTAAATCTAATTTATAATAATTAAGCAAACTCATCACCGGATAACCGCTGGCATTCATATAAGATTGCGGCTTTACCAAAAGCAATTTTTGCCCTTGATCCATGGCTTGGCTAACCAAGGCATTGGCCTGCTTTTTTTCCTTGCTGCCATTTAAATCATAAATCAATTTATCGATGGTTAAAAAACCACAATTATGCCTGGTAACAGCATATTCCATGCCGGGATTACCCAGGCCTACTATCATTTTCAATTCATTTCCTCCTCCATATTTTGGCTAGCTCCTAATAATTCACGGGCAGCCTGGATATTAATTTGCTCCTTCTGCCATAAATGCTCGGTGGCTTTAGCTGCACCTTCTCTGCCAAAATCGAGAGCTTTGTCAATTTGCAGCTTTAGGCTTTGGCTATCAAGATTTTCCAAAGAAATGCAGGTATCGGAGGCGATTTCCTTGATAAAACTATCTACTTTAATATCATAAGATACCCCCACCGTAGGCGCACCGCCGATGGTAGAAAAAATCAAAGCATGCAAACGCATCGCTACTACCAAATCCATCGAGCCCAGCATGCCTATCAAATCCTCCACCTTATGGCGCAGGCGGCAAACATGATATGGCACCGTTAAATAAGGCAAAACCAGCTCTGCCGCCGAAATATCGCGCGGCAATTCAATCGGCAAAAATACCGGGGTAAGCCCATATTTTTGATAAGCATAATTTGCGGCCTCGGCCAGCGGTTTAAAGGAACTTACAGTTGGCCAATTACGTAGGCAAAAGCCAATTTTGGGCAAATCAAAAGCTACATTTTCTTTTTCAAAAGCATACTTGATGGCCCCTAAGCTGGAGGGGCGAATGGTGATAGTTGGGTCGGCTGCTCTTAAAACCTTAGGTTTAATTACATTCATGGCCTGCAATTCTTGATATGATACGCCATCTCGCAGGGTGATAATTTGGGCGGTATTATTTAGCACATAACCGGCCAAGCGGCGGTTAGCAGGTGATTTGATTGGCCCGATGCCGCAACCGTACATGATAATTTTGCAGCCGCATAATTTGGCAGCCATCAGGGTAAATAGGTAAAAATAAAGCGAGCGCGAGGATGTAGCATCCTGAATAAGGCTGCCACCACCATTGATAAAAATCTTGGACTTAATCAAACTAATTAAAAAATGGAATATATTAAAAATATAAATCGAGGCCGTTTTATTATTAAGCCTGGTTTCCTTTTTATTGCGCGACATTACCGTAAGTGGCATATCGGTATCAATTTGGCGCATTTGGGCGATAATTGCCTGCAAAATAGCCTCGTCGCCGGCATTACCATGGCCATAAGCGCCGCAAATAAGGGCCCCATTACGGCCGCTTTGCTTGCCAAAACGCCGATTAATAACTTTGTAAGCCTCTACCTGAACTATTTTCATCTTGGCTAAAGAAAAATCTTGCTTGGCCTTATGGTATAGATTTTCGGCCAGGGTTTGGCGCAAGTTTTCGTCGATCGAAAGCCGATATATATATTCGGCCAAGGCCTCTACATCCCTAGGCTCGAATAAAAAGCCGTCTTTTTCATGCTCGATTAATACCGGAATGCCCCCTACCCTGCTGGCCACGGCCGCACAATGAGCATAAGCGCCCTCTAGCAGGGAGTAAGGGAAGGTTTCGGATAATGAGGATAATACATTAATATCCACCTCGGCAAAGAAGCCGGGCATATCCTCTACCCAGCCGACAAAATCAACACGCTCCACAATATTTAGCTGACGAGCCAAAGTTTTAAGATTAGCTTCGTCCTCGCCGGTACCGGCAATTTTAAGACGCAAGCGTGGATTTTTACGATAAGCAATCGCAAAAGCCTTGATTAAGGTGGGGATATCCTTAACCGGGGTAAGGCGAGCGCCGGTGCCCACCACAATATCGCCCTCGCTTTTAAGGGGACGGGGATCATCGCAGGCCTCGCTAAAATCTAAGCCATTATAAATTGTAAAAATATCCTGGGGATTAAAATTGCGCTCAATTAAATTGCTCTCCATTTTGGAGGCCACCGCCATATAATAATCCATGCGCCGCAGCGAAAGGGCATTAATTAAACCAAAAGTATACTGCTTAAACGGCGAGCCCAGATAATCCAGCTTAGGATCGGAGTGCACGGTGGTGATAATCGGCACTTTACGAAACATTTTGGTTAAAACGCCCATCATATTGGCCTTAGAGCCATGGCAATGGATAATATCGGGCCTAATTTCGTCCACAACCTTAAGCGCCAGCTTAAGGGCGGTAATCAAATTCCAATTATCATCGGTAACCCGCACATCAATGCCTAATGCTTTGGCTTCTTCGGCAAATTCGCCTTGGCGAAAACTAACCAAGCAAAATTGATGATCCTCCATCAGCTGCTTGCCTAAAGATAAAATATGGGTTTTGGCACCACCAATATCGCCGCCGCCGGCAAAATGTATAATTCGCATAAAATCTTCCTTATTTATTCAATTTAGATTAAGCCAAATAAAACCTTAGCCACCTGAGAACGAGTAATGCTATCGGCAGGCATAAGCTTATTATTGCTATTACCGCTAACCACCCCTAAATCAACTAAAGTGCTGATATAAGAGTATGCCCAATCGGGGATATCATTATTATCATCAAAATTTAAAGCAGGCTCGGCATAGCCTTTGGGCAAAATGCGGCCAATCATGGTCATCGCCTCGGCACGGCTAATTGAATTATTAGGATAATAATAAAGCTCGCCATCTATCATCGAACCATTACTAATGCCCAGGCTATAAATAGCAGCTACAGCCTCTTTTGCCCAATCGCCAATTTGGGCTTGATCGGCAAAAGGCAATTCGGCTTGGCTATAAGCGCTTAAATCAAGCCCCAAATAATTGCTGATAATTACCGCAAACTGGGCACGAGTCATCGGGCTATCGGGATCATAAAAGTTGGCATCATTGCGCATTATGCCATTAATAATTCCCTGATTATACAGATATGTTGTATAAGTAGAGGCCCAATGGCCGCCCATATCCACAAAAGGCTGTGCTTGCAAGGCGCTAGCGGCAATTTCGATGCTATGGCGGCTGATATTGCCGCTTTTATCGGTGGAAATTAAGGTAAGGCGATGCAAATTGCCGTCACTTTCCGGCAAAGTTGCCGTTAAGCTGCGGCTAGCCACCTGATAAATAAAATCAAGCGCATTGCCATCATAATACAACTCCAGGCTTAGCTCATTTAAATCAAAGTCCATATTATCGCTAATTGTGGCCGTAAACTGGTTATCAGCCAAATTGGCAATAATGGTGGGCGCAGTAAAATCGCGATAATCATCATTATAAGTAATCAGCATTTGATCCAGATAAATGCGGCCGCTTTGCTTATCATTTAAAGTAAGATTAATTGTTTGCAAAGCGCTGATATCATTAGGCAAGCTTAAATTTATATGCTGCCAGCCATTAAAATCAAGGCTTAAAGCAGGGATATCAACAGTTTGCCCATTTTGGAGGCCGCTAAACGATAATAAATTACCCGAACCATCACCATAAAGCCAAAAACTTAAAGTAGGCGGAATATCGGCAAATTTATGGCTAAAGGGGATGCTAATTTGGGGCGTGATGGGGGCCTCGTCTTCGCCGGCATCCGCCGCAACCTCATCATCCTCATCGGCTAAGGCCAATTCCGCCTGCGCTTGCTGCCAGGCTGCAAAATCATAGCTGATAGCTGCGCTTTGCTCGCCATATCGCACAAAAGCTTTATTATTATTGGCCAGATAACTATAGCCTGCTGCTTGCTGCGCCTCTACCTGCTCGAAGCTGCTGACAACTTCGGCTAAGCTGCGAATTTCCACATCGAGGCTAACCGACATATCACCGCTGCCGGCCGAAAGCAAAATTTGCTCGGAGGCGGCATCGGCATTGATGCTTAAAAGGCCATCTTGGTCGATGGTAGCCAAAGTTGAATTTAAAGACCAGTTAGCTGCCCTAACATCGGAAATTATCGGCAAATGATTATACATAGCGGTAATCGATAAATTAGCCGTTTCGCCGGGGAAAAGGCGCAAAGGCGAGAGCATTACTTGGCCGCTTACGCTATCGGTAATGCCCAGTAAATCCGGGGTTTCGATTACCGTTACCTTGGCCTGGCCGCTAATGCCATCAATGGTGGCATAAACATAACCGCTCATGCCTTGGCTGCCGGCAATAAAATTGCCTTGGCTATCAAAGCTGCCCAAAGCCGGATCGGATAGCGAATATTGAGCTTGTCCTTGGGGCATAGTTGTGGCTAAATAATTATTATCGCTGGCCTTAAAATCAAAATCAAGGCTGGCACCACCTAAAATCAAAGAATCATAAGGATACATATGTAATTGAGCGGCTGCTCCTTGGGGCTGGGTATCGCTAACCAAAAGAATATAATTGGCAGTATTGCGCAAATAACCACCCGAAGGCTGATTGATAATACTATAATCGCTATCGCCGGGATAATTGGCAATTAGGCCGGTGCTGCCGCCGCCATCCAAATTAAGCGCCTCTACGCAGCCTAATTCTTGCAGGCGTTGGGCAACCTCGATTAAAGTAGCACCTTGGCTATAATTGGCCTGGCGGCCGTCTACCGTATAAAAGATTACCGTGCCATCAGCCTTAATCCCTACAGCAGTACGAGGATGGCGGCTGGTATCGGTGGCTACAACTTGGCCATTGGTAAGTAGTTTTTCGCCGCCACCTACGGCAAATTGCACATCCTGCCAAGCCGGATTACAATTAAAGACAATTTGCATTTCCTGGCCAACCGGCCAAGCAGCCAAGGTTTGCTGATAATTAGTATTACCGCTAGCCTTAGCTATCGAAACTACCAGCCCATTATCGGGAATATCCACCGGGCCATCAGCCTCGATAATTTCGCTAATGCGCACATTAACCGTTTGATTAATGCCCGGATAGCCGGAAACAATTTCCAAAATAGCATGATAACCATCATTAGAGCTGCGGGTGGTATCGGCAAAATCGCGGCTATAAAGCTGAAAATCCCAGCCGCCGCCTAAATCCTTATTAAAATGACCAATATTATAAAGGGTATCATTGGCTACTAAATTAATATCTAAATCCAAACGGCTGATAATGGCTTGTCCATCATCATAAAAACCAATAGAAGACCAGGCCGAGCCTTCCGAGCCTTTAAGAATGCCATCTTCGATAACCGCACTTAAAGGGATAAGCGGCGAGGTATTAAAATAATCGCCATTGATGGCAGCAATAACATTATAGCCACGATTTGTGACAATTTCCTCTACATTGGCTAAGGAATTGCCGCCATAAATATAATTACCATAAGCGATAATAGGGCGAGTAAGGGGGTTGGGAGTATATTCGATATAGTGCTCGGTAAGGCGGTCGTCGAGGGAATTATGCCAAAAGATGCCATCGGCCAATTCGATTTGAGGGGCGATGGTTAGCTGGCTTTGATGAAGCAGCTCGCCGCTGGTGGCCATAGAGGTGGCAGGGCATATCATTAAAGTAAGCAAGCCAATAGCTGCAATTTTGCTAATATTTTTAATTAATTTATCCATTATGTACTCCTTTATTTTCATTAAAAACCAATATATATCATATCATTTTTTGAATGATTTGTAAAGAAAATAAAAAGCCATAGTAAAAAGCCTCAAAAGTTTTTTTGGTTCTTTTTTTGCCAAAAAAAGAACAACTCTTTTAACCTTAAAATCTCTAAATGCGAGCAAAAAGGGCTGCCACAAACTGCGACAGCCCCCAAAAAACTATTTCCTTACATCAATATGAATAAAGCCGCTACCGATATAGGAATAACCCACATCCGGTAAATTATCGGCATATTCTTTAATACGGCTATAAGATACACCGGATATAGTGATATCGGCCGCCCGGCCATAGGTATGCTGGCTATTAGAGGCGCCGCCTACATCGGCATTATGGCTAACGGTGCGGTAGCCGCTGGTGATGCGAATTGGCTTGCCAAAATGTTCACGAATATCTTGCAACACATCTACCAGGCGCTGATCGATGAGTACAATATTACTATTATCCTGGCAGGCAAATTCATTTACCGTAAAATCGGCGCTAAGCCTGTGGCTGCCTTCGCTGCTGCGGGAAAAAATTAAAATATCGGCTGCCAGTTCTTGCAAATGAGGGGAGGTATTTTTTACCGATTGATAATCATCATCTTTTTTATCAGTAATTGTAAAATAGCCATTGGCAGTTTTAACTAAATCGCCAATATTAAGGCCGGCAGGGGCTTTACCTGCGGCATTGGCATTTGCAATTGTCATTATTGATCACCTAAACCTTTCGTGGTGGGGTCTACAAATACCCCTAATAAAGATAATGCGATACTACCCAGCATAAAAGGGTTGGCAATTAGTTTTTGAGCCGCATCAATTACCAAATCCCAGCTGGTGAACATTTCCGGGCTAACTCCCATCGAAGTTAAAACTATTCCAAAAAGTCCTAACCAAAACCAGGGGTTTTTAAAGCGTGCTTTATTTAACATATTTAAACCTCCAAACTTTTTAAATAACGGGCGTTTGCCCTTATTATATAATATGCAGGCTTGGCTGTTTTGTCCCAAAATAAAAAAATATTTATATTGTAAAAGGCCTCTAAATAGTGTATAATTTAATGTATATCTGTCTATTTAAATAAACTAAAGCAATATAGGGTGACTATTATGACTATAAACAATGATAATCTAAATATTAGTCTTTTTGATACAACATATAACCGAATTAGCAATCAAATTAATTATAAACTTATTGCTACTGTTTTTAGCATGCTGGATCAGTATTCGAATAATGATGATGCTATTAATTTGGCCTTAAAGTTTATTTGTTTGCACTATGATGCCGACCGCTGCTATATTTTTGAATCCCATGATAAGGGGCTTACTTGCAGCAATACTTATGAATGGGTTAAACCGCAAGTTGAACCGCAGATTGCTAATATGATCAATATCGGTTATGAATTTTATCAAGAAATATTGTCTTCTGCTACAGATGGCATAATTAATGTTGAAGATATTAACGATTTGCAGCCTAATACCTATGTATATAGGATGATGACGGAACAAAGTATTAAAGCGATGTTGCATTTTCAGGTTAGCCAAGAGAATTATATACCTTTCTTTTTAGGCTTAGATGATTGCCACAAATCGCGTAAGTGGACAGAAAAGGAAATTACTACTTTACGTTATCTAACTAAAGTGTTTTTTATGTGCTTGCAAAGCAATAAATTGCGCAGCGAGGTAGAAACTTTAACCGATTATAATCAAATTTCGGCCTATATTTCCGATAGTTCGGAAGATATTGTATATTTATCCGATATTGATAATTATAATTTGCTATATCTTAATCGGGCAGCATTGACTATTTTGGGTAATCCGCCGGAACATGAGTGGAAAAATCAAAAATGCTATCAGCTTTTGCAAGGCAAAACCGCACCTTGCGAGTTTTGCACCAATCATTTAATCAATGATAAAGAATTTTATGAATGGACATTTTTAAATGAAATTTTTAATAAAACTTATTTACTAAAAGATAAATTAATCCCCATGCGCGGCAAATTGGTGCGCTTGGAAAGTGCTACCGATATTAGCCAAGTTTTATCGCTAGAGCAGGAACTTAAGGAAAAACTTGCCGAAGAAAGGATGATTTTAAGCTGTATCGAAACCTTGCATTCCGGCAAGGATCCCCAAACTTCGATTGACGATTTATTAAAGATAGTGGCTAATTATCATCAGGCCGAAAGAAGCTATATTTTTGAAGAGAATGAGGATGCGCCCAGTATCAAAAACACTTATGAGTGGTGTGCTGAAGGGATTAGTGCCCAGCTGGAGAATTTGCAGGATATTCCCTTAACCGAGGTTGCCAAATGGTATGATCATTTTGAAAAAGCAGGCGAATTTTATATTGATTCGGTGCATGATGATTTAGTGCCCGGCTCTTTTGAGCATGAGGTGCTTAGTGCGCAGCAAATTATATCTTTGGTGGCAGCACCGCTACGTGATGAAAGGGGTAAGCTTAATGGCTTTATTGGCGTAGATAATCCCAAGGCTAATATCAAAAAAACTTCATTAATGCGCTCGGTTACTAAATTTGTATCAAACTTTTTAGATGATACTAAAATTTTGGCCGAATTAAATAAATTAAGTTATTATGATATTTTAACCGGTCATAAAAATCGTCATAGTTATCGGCGGGCCTTAAATGATTTAAATACTATGCCCATTCAATCTTTAGGGGTAGTTTATGCTGATATCTGCGGTTTAAGAGCATTAAATGATGCCAAAGGCACTAGCTATGGCGACCTAATGATTCAACAGCTGGCCAATTATTTAACTGATGTTTTTGGCGATGATTGCTATCGGGTTGGTGGCGATGAATTTGTTAGCTTAAAGCATAATATTAGCGAAAAAGAATTTGAAAATCAAATTTACACTTTAAAAGAAAAGCTTAAGCAAGAGGATCGCTTTAAGGTTTCTTTGGGCTTTACCTGGAATAAAAATTTAAATGCCGGCAATGATAGCAATAATATATATCCGCATCAAAACTTTGATATTTACGGTGGCAAATATGCGGCTATTTTAGCGCAAAACCTGGAGCAGGAAATTGCCAATAATAAGTTTGCGGTATATTTGCAGCCTCAGATTGATTTACAAAGCGAGCAAATAGTTGGTGCCGAGGCCTTAATTAGGCGTATAGATGCAGATGGAAATATCCAGGTACCATTATCTTTTGTACCTTTTTATGAAAAGGAAGGTATTATTTCTAAAATTGATATTTTTGTTTTTAAAACGGTATGTAGTCTTTTGAGCCAATGGCGGGAGCAGGGCTTAGATTATAAGATTAAGTTATCGGTAAATTGTTCTAGGCAAACGGTGATGGAGCAGGATATTGTTGAAAAATTTGTAGCAATTGCCGATTCTTATCAAGTGCCCAAAAAGCAGATTATTATTGAGATTACCGAAACGATTAGCAGTGCTGATGATATGGTATTATCTAAAATTATTTCCCAATTTTCGGCAGCCGGTTTTAGTGTATCTTTAGATGATTTTGGCAGTGGGTATTCTAATTTATCGGCTTTAAAGCTAACCAATTTTGACGAATTGAAGCTAGATATGAGTTTAACCTGTGGTATACAGGATGATAAAAAATCGCGAATTTTAACCAAAGTAGCATTAAGTTTATGTGATGAGCTGGAAAATCTGATATCGGTAGCGGAAGGTATAGAAACTTTAGAGCAATACCAAATTTTGAAGGGGATGGGATGCAAAGTAGGCCAAGGCTATTATTTTGCCAAACCGATGCCAATAGAAATATTTTGCAATAAGTATATAGAAGGATAAAAAAATATATTTATATATTTTCTAAAAGTTTTTGCTTTTGCTTTTTTCTAAAAAGCAAAGGTCTTAATCTTTTAATCTTTTAATCTTTTAATTGTTTAAATTTGATGTTTCTTTCAATTATTCAAAAGAGATTAATGTTGGTTGTTAGCAGTATAAAGCGTCTGAAAAAACTGATAATCGAATTGATAAAATTGAAAGAAAGCTGCTATTTTTATTTGCTACGCAAATAAAAATGAAGTGCTCTACAAAAGACAGGCTATTAGTATAATCTATGCTTAAGAAAGCAATAGCTATATTGTGGAGGAAGCAAAGCAAGCTATATAAATACAAAAAAAAGAGGATGCCACAAATACGGCTACCCGTAAAGAAATATTCTGGCCATGGGGGGGCAAATCAACTGAATACGAATTAATAGAGTATATTTTGCAAAGCATATGTACTCTATTTTTTGCTATATTAAATCAAGGGGAAAGTATATGATCAACATATTAGTGATAGAAGATGACATAGCACTATGCGATGGTATTGCCTTGGCATTGGGGAGCGATACAAATATATTACAAAAGGCATATACCCTAAAAACAGCAAAAGATATTTTGCATAAAAATAGTGTAGATTTAATCATACTTGATATAAACCTCCCAGATGGAAATGGTGTGGAGTTTTTAAAAGAATATCGTAAAACTTCTGATACTAAAACCATTATGCTAACAGCAAATGACCTTGAAACTGATATTGTTACAGGGCTTGAAAGCGGCGCTGACGATTATATAACTAAACCATTTAGCCTTGCAGTACTAAGAGCAAGAGTAAATACACAGCTTAGACAAAAAGTTAGTGGAAGCATTTTCAATCAAGGCATATTTCTATTTGATTTCGATAAGATGGAATTTTTTGTCGAAGACGAAATGGTAAAACTATCTAAAACAGAACAAAAACTATTAAAACACCTCACCGATAACAAAGGTATCACACTTAAAAGAGAAAATCTTGTGGATCGTATTTGGACTGATGGACTTGACTATGTAGACGAAAATGCCCTATCTGTAAGCATAAAAAGATTACGCTCTAAACTCGGTGATAGGAGTCCAATCAAAACCGTTTATGGTATTGGCTACAAGTGGGAGGTATAAATGTTTAAGACAAATGAAATTTTAAACAGGTTGAATGCCATGCTTGATAGAGCCATAGCCGGAGAAAATATTGAGTCAGGCTTTGATGAAAGCAAGGCTTCGCAAATAGAAAGTAAGCTACATCAGTACTTGATGCAAAATGGTACACATAAGAAAAAATTAGCAGAGCAAAAACTGCGTGTAGGTGAGCTAATTTCGGATATTTCCCACCAAACAAAAACTCCACTTGCAAATATTATGTTATACTCAGAATTACTTGCAGAATCTGAAAACGAAACTTTAAAATATAATAAACTGCTGCAAAGTCAAACGGAAAAATTAAACTTTCTAATTACATCGCTTATGAAAACTTCAAGACTTGAAAACGGCATTATATCTGTTAAGCCCAAAGAGCAAAGTTTATCTTCTTTGCTTTTAAGTATTAAAAATGCATATCCATCAACTACAATATGCGACAGTGATATTTTTTCAAAATACGATTTAAAATGGACAAGCGAAGCGATACTAAATATTGTTGATAATGCTATAAAATACGGCAGCACCAATACAAAAATCTCTGTAACAGCTTATGAAATGTTTATTAGAATTGACATAGCTGATAATGGGATTGGCATTGCAGAAGAAGAAATACCAAAGATTTTCATGAGGTTTTATCGTTCAGCAAGCATTTTGGATAAAGACGGTGTAGGAATTGGTTTATATCTTGCAAGAGAAATTATTACAAAGCAAGGTGGATATATTAAAGTGAAATCCGAGCTTAATAAAGGCTCGGTGTTCTCTGTATTTTTACCAAAATAATAAAATTGTTAAATTGTAATATTTCTTTAGTCTGGAAAGATTCTGGAAAGATTTGTGCTGTATAATCTGTATTGTAGAGATATAATACAGATTTTTTATTGGAGGTAACTTGATGATTATACTAAAAACAGAATGCTTAAAGAAAATTTATAGCAGTGGCGAAACTGCTGTCCATGCCCTTGATGGTGTGAATTTAACTGTACAAAATGGCGAGTTTATTGCCGTTGTTGGAACATCAGGTAGTGGCAAATCTACACTTCTTCATATGCTTGGTGGGCTTGACCGTCCTACAAGTGGTAATGTTTATGTTGATGGCAAGGATATTTTTACATTAAAAGATGAAGAACTGACTATCTTCAGAAGAAGAAAAATCGGCTTTGTATTCCAAAGCTATAACCTTGTCCCTGTGCTAAATGTGTATGAAAATATAGTTTTACCGATAGAACTTGATGGCAATAAAGTCGATAAATCGTATGTCGATAATGTTATAAAAACATTAGGACTTGAGAGTAAACTAAACAATCTCCCCAACAACCTATCAGGTGGGCAACAGCAAAGGGTTGCTATTGCAAGGGCACTCGCCAGCAAACCGGCTATTATTTTAGCAGATGAGCCTACCGGAAACCTTGATAGTAAAACAAGCCAAGATGTATTATCATTACTTAAAGTAACAAGTGAAAAATTTGCTCAAACTATTGTGATGATTACTCATAATGAGGAGGTAGCACAGCTTGCTGACAGAGTCATTCGCATAGAAGATGGTCTTATAGTGAATGGTGGTGAGCAAAATGTATAATGTAAATAACAAGAAAGTAATAAGAAATATTGCCTTAAAAAGTTTCTTAGCAAACAAAACAAGGAATATAGTTGCTGTAATTGCGATTGCACTAACTGCGCTTATGTTCACTTCGGTTTTCACTATTGGCTCGGTAATTATACATTCTTTTGAGCAATCGAATTTTCGCCAAGTTGGAGGATATGCCCATGGCTCGATAAAAGATGTGTCTTATGAGGATATTGAGGTACTAAAAGAACACGAACTTATTGAAGAATATGGTGTTTCAAGAGGTATTTCTCATATTACAGACGGAATTTTTGCAAAAAGCCCAGTTGAGATAAAGTATATAGATGAAATTTCTGCTAAGCTTTCATTTGTAGATTTGGTAGAGGGTAATATGCCCAAAGATGGCACGAAAGAAATTATATGTGATACAACTGTGCTGAAAACAGTTGGAATTTCTCCAACAATCGGTAGTGAAATAACACTTACATTTGAGGTTTCCGGCAAAGAAGTAACAGATACGTTTATTTTAAGTGGTTATTTTCAGCCAAATGATGTTTTGAACATAGGTTTTGCATATACAGCACGTTCGTATGCTGATGATTTAGTTTTACAGTATAAAGACCCATCTGATTTATCTATTTTCGGTCGCATTGACATGAATTTAATGCTGAAAGATGCGAGTTCTATCGAGGGCGACATTATCACAATTATTGAAGACAGTGGTTATCAAGCCCAAGATGAGAAAACGGAAAACTATTTAGGTTATGGTGTGAACTGGGGATATGTTTCAGCTCAAACTGCCAATATGTTTGACTTAGGGACAATATCTTTTGCGGGAATCCTATTTCTGGTATTTATGCTAACAGGGTATCTGATTATTTTTAATATCTTCAAAATTTCGGTAGCAAATGATATTCGTTTTTACGGGCTCTTAAAAACTATCGGCACGACAAGTAAGCAAATTCGCAAAGTCGTTCGTATGCAAGGACTGTTTTTATCTGTTATCGGTATCCCAATTGGCTTAATTTTAGGTTATATCGTCGGCTGTGTCATAGCGCCACTTATCACAAGCACACTGAACACATATGTAACCCAACTTACGATAAATCCATATATTTTCGTCGGAGGTGCAGTGTTTTCTTTTGTCACTGTATTACTTTCTTGCAATAAACCAGCCAAAATCGCAAGCAAAGTTGCGCCTATCGAGGCTGTTCGCTATACAGAAGTATCAGTTAAAACAAAAGCAAAAAGAAGGACAAAAAAAGCCACTCCAGTTAATATGGCGATGGCTAATATGAATAGAAACCGTGGCAAAACATTTGTTGTTGTAATATCACTTGCGCTTGCAATTTTAATTTTGCATATGACGATATTGTTTACATCTGGCTTTAGTATGGAAAAATATTTAGGAAAGCATTCTGTTGCTGACTTTTTAATTGGGCATACAAAATACTTAAATAGCGATGAAATATTTGGTACTGATATTGCTCTGTCTGACGAAGATATCACGATACTTTCATCACTCGAAGGTGTGATAAACAGTGGTATTGTATATGGTAATGTGAATATGAATATGCAAGTAGCCGAGGTTATCAGTGGCAATCAAGTTACAATCTATATTATGGACGATTATGCACTGGAAAAACTAAATATAACCGATGGCAACAGGGTGGATGGCATTATCGCTGTATATTTAACAGATGATTATGGCAATATTAAGGAGAACTCCAATACAAAAAAAGTCGGCGATACACTCGATTTGCGATTTGCCACTAACTGGAATTATGTAGAGTTAGGCGACACATATAAATTAAATGCTATAGAATATACCGACGAAAGCTTTGAGGTTACCGCCACTTCCACTCTCAAACATAATATGGGTTATCGTACCTATTATGGGCAGGAAATATTTATCATTCCATATGATTTATATTCACAAAACATCAAAAATATCGCAGCTATGAATTTACTTTTAGATATCGATGAAGAATATTTGCCTTCTGTAGAAAGTGTACTTGCAAACTACACAACCACGCTAAATCCAAACTTAGGATTTGAGTCTACTGCAAGCATTGCCAAAGAGTTTGAGGCTTTTCGTAATATGTTTTTAATGGTAGGTGGGCTACTTAGTATTATCGTTGGATTTATTGGAATTTTGAATTTCTTCAATGTTATTCTAACATCGATCAATACACGCAAACGAGAATTTGCAGTGCTTCAAAGTATGGGTATGACAGGTTTGCAATTAAAGCAAATGCTGATTTTTGAAAGCATAAGCTATATTGCGCTGACAATTATTGTTTCTGCTGTGTTTGCAATCATCACAACACCAATGCTTAGCGAGGTTTTATCTGGTATGTTTTGGTTTTATGAAGCGAATTTCACGATTTTGCCACTGATATGTGTAATACCGCTGCTTTTATTAATTGGTATATATGTTCCGACTATACTGTATAAAACGATACAAAGAAAATCGATTGTAGAAAGACTTCGAGAAATAGGCTGATAATAAATTAATAAAAAGGGGCTGTCGCATCGACAGCCCCTTTTATTTTTGCATACACAAATTCTATTTATAAAAAACTTAAAGCATTATATCAAATAGCCAGCCGGCACTGCCATAGCTACTATTGGTAGATTGCCATGGATTAAACAAATTATTATAAATCTGTTGGCTGCTCTCGGTATAAAAATTATCGGCATTAAAGGTAAATGCTTCCTGGCTAATATATTTTTGGGTATTATTTTGCACATCATCAGCAATACGCCCCAATTGACTAAGATAGCCATAATTAGTAGCCGAATTTTGCTCCAAAAAGGAAATCAAAGATCCATCTGCGGCAGCCTGATTAAGCTTATCCTCGTTAATGGACATCTTAGCATCTTGATCAAATTCCACGCCCAAAGGCGTAAGCGAAGATAAATAATTTTGAGAATTACCGATAATTTGCTGGAATAATTGATAAGTCTTGCTATCATCGCTATGCTCCAAAGCAGTGCCATATAATTGATTATAAGCCTCGGCAAAATCAGTCATTTGTTGCTTTGCCGCATCAGTATCAAGCCCACGGCTGATAGTAACCTGCTCGTCAGAAGCCTGCTTTAAGGTGGCTTCGATTCCATCACCTAAATTAATGGTATTATCGGCCGAGGTATTAGTTTGACCATTTAGCTGATAAATTGCATCCTGCGCTTGCTGGTCAACTTGATTAGCTCCGCTTAAAGCAACCGCGTTGCCGCTAATATCGCTTAAAGAAAAAGCCGATTGCTCACCACTTTGATTATTGGTAATACTAATACTAGCTGTATTGCTTAAAGAATTTACGCTGACAGTAGCCGTATAAGCAGTATTGCCGGCATTGATTTCGTCGGCCATTTTGCTTAAAAACTGCTGATTAGTTTCGCCACCATGGGCATAAAAAGAAAATTCTTGACTATTACCTGCCTCATCACTAATGGCAAATTGCTGCCTACCACTAAGATTAGCCGCTTGATCAGTAGCTAATTGCTCACCATTATTGATTTGCTTTTGGGCAAGCTGATCCACCTGCAAGGTTTTATCGGCAAAATAAGCATTTTTACCGCCATCAACCTCAGCAATTTGCTGATTAGAAGAAACAGCCTTGCTGGAATTATTAAGGGCATTATAGCTTAAAGCATTAAGCGCCTGATCTAAAGCTAAAGCACTATCTTTAAGATCCGTTACCTGCCCTACTGCGGCAGATCCCGGGCTGGTAAAGGGGTTTTGTTGATCGGTATTATATGTACTGGCAGGCTGATACGGCTTATAAACAGAAGAGTTGTTTTGACCATATACCTGATTATAATAACTATTATAATGCGAGCCAATATACATAAGCCCACCTCCTCAATCTAAAATAAACTTAACTAACTTTACTATATCCTATTTGGGGATAAATGTCAAGTAAATTATTGCAAATAGCTATTAATAGCGGATTTTTTATGCTATAATAATCACAAGGTGATTATTATATAGTAAATTAAAATAATAAGGATAAGCAAATGACAATAAATAAACAAGATTTTTTAGCAATCAGCAAGCAAGATATGCTGGATCGTGATTGGTATTGGTATGATTTTTTGATAATTTGCGGTGATGCTTATGTGGATCATCCCAGTTTTGGTAGCGTGGTTATTGCTCGTTGCCTGGAGAGCAAGGGGTATCGGGTGGCTTATTTAGCCCAGCCTGATTTTAAAAGCCCGGCCGCCATTTTGGATATGGGCAAGCCGCGCCTGGGTGTTTTTATTGGCGCCGGCAATTTAGATAGCATGGTGGCCAATTATAGTGTAAATAAAAAAAGGCGTAAAGAAGATAGCTATTCGCCGGGCAAAAAGGCCGGGTTAAGGCCGGATTATGCCACAATAGTCTATAGTAAATTAGTGCGCGAGGCCTTTGGCGATATCCCCATAATTATTGGAGGTTTAGAGGCTTCTTTGCGGCGCTTTGCCCATTATGATTATTGGTCGGATCAGGTTAAGCCTTCGATTTTAGTGGAATCAAAAGCTGATATTTTAGTTTATGGCATGGGCGAAACCGCCAGCTTAGCCATAGCCGAGCGTCTTAAAAAAAAGCTGCCCTTAACCGATTTAGCCGATATTTTGGGTATTGCCTATTTAAGCAAAAGCAAGGAGCAGGCGCTTAAAGATAAGGCCATCTTATTGCCCAGCTATAAGCAGGTATGTCAGGATAAAAAGGCTTATGCCTTGGCTACTAAGATTGAGTATCAGGAGCATGATTATGTGCGAGGGCAGGCTTTAATCCAGCCGCATAATCAGCAATATTTAATAGTAAACCCACCGCAGCCGCCATTAAGCAGCGAGCAATTAGATGCCGTGTTTGCCCTACCCTACACTAAAGAAGTTCATCCAATTTATGAAACGCAAGGCGGTGTAGCTGCAATTGAGGAGGTTCGTTTTTCTCTTATCCATAATAGAGGCTGTTTTGGAGCTTGTAATTTTTGCGCTTTGGCCTTTCATCAAGGGCGAGCTATAACCGCACGTAGCCATGATAGCCTGGTTAAAGAAGCGCAAGCGATGATTGGGCATCCCCTTTTTAAAGGTTATATCAATGATGTGGGCGGCCCAACCGCTAATTTTAGGCAGCCATCTTGTGCTAAGCAAGCCAAGCAGGGCTTATGTAAGGATCGCAAATGTTTAGCGCCTAATCCATGCAAGCATTTGAATGCTGATCATCGTGATTATTTAAAATTATTACGTCGTTTACGCAATTTAGACGGGGTTAAGAAAGTTTTTATCCGAAGCGGCATTCGTTATGATTATTTGCTATGTTCTAAGGATAAGGAATTTTTTGCCGAGCTGGTCAAGCATCATATTTCCGGCCAATTAAAGGTAGCGCCGGAGCATTGTATCGATCGGGTTTTGGGATATATGGGCAAGCCACAGATTGATGTATATGAGCGCTTTATTGGGCAGTATCAGGCTTTGAACACAAAGTATCAAAAGGAGCAATATTTGGTACCATATTTAATGAGTTCGCATCCGGGAAGCCGTTTAATTGATGCGGTAAATTTGGCGGAATATTTAAGAAAGAAGAATACGCAACCTGAGCAGGTGCAGGATTTTTATCCTACACCGGGAACGATTTCGACGGCGATGTATTATAGCGGTTTAGATCCATTGACGATGCAGCCGGTGTATAGTGCAAAAACTATTAAGGAGAAGGCTATGCAAAGGGCGTTATTGCAGTGGAAGAAGCCAAATAATCGGGCATTAATAATACAAGCTTTGAAGGAGACAAATCGTGAAGATTTGATAGGCAATGGTAAAAACTGTTTACTAAAGCCATATAAGATTCCGGACAAGAAGCGGTAAAAACTGAAGTTTTACTCAATTTTTTTCAAAAAATTGCGGGGGTTTTGGGGGCAGAGCCCCCAAGGTCTTAAAGGGTTTAATATTTAAAAAGGTTTTAAGCCAACCAAAAAAACTAAGCAAGCGAATATAAGTCAGCTGTTAAAAGCTAGCCAGGAAGTAAAATTGGCTTAAAACCGGGCGCCTTTTGGCGCAGCCAAAACAGCCCTGATACACCTTTTGGCGCAGCCAAAACAGCTATGATACACCTTTTGGCGCAGCCAACTCAACACCACCAGCACTTAGTTGCGGCAGCCTCTTTGCTTCGCCAGCCTCCAGGTACCAAATCCGAACCCATTTTTAGGTCAATTTGCCGACCTCATACGGGCTTGCCAGCTCTTGACATAGCACCACTATGACGGCGAGCTGCCGCGCCCGTCTGAAGCGCGGCAAATTTGCTAAAAAATCGCTGCGCGACCCCAGAAGAAATTAGGGCGGGCTAGGCTAGGCACGACGACGCAGCTGTACTTAACGTACTGCAAGGAGGAGAAACGCAGCATAGGCCGCCCTAATTTTTTCTGGGGTGGGTTCGTATTTGGCACCTGGTGGCTAAGCACCAGCTATACTAATGGTTACCCTCCCGTAGAGCACTTCATTTTTATCTGCTTCGCAAATAAAAATAGCAGCATCTTTCAATTTTATCAATTCTATCTTCAATTGCGGCCTTGTTTAGCTTCTGCTTCTTGCCTACATTCGCCTACATTTTTATAATTGAAAGATTTTAAGTTCAAAAGATTAAGTTCAAAAGATAAGACCTTAGCCGCCCGCCCCTAATCCGAACCCACCCCAGAAAAAATTAGGGCGGCCTATGCTGCGTTTCTCCTCCTTGCAGTACGTTAAGTACAGCTGCGTCGTCGTGCCTTGCCTAGCCCGCCCTAATTTTTTCTGGGGTCGCGCAGCGATTTTTTAGCAAATTTGCCGCGCTTCAGACGAATGAAACCGCTCGAAGGCAGACTGGACGTCTTTCAAGAGCGGGTTCGCTCGTATGAAGCCGGCAAATTGGCTAAAAAATGGGTTCGGATTAGGGGCGGGCGGCTAGCTTTTTGAAAAAAGCAAAAGCAAAAACTTTTGAAAAATTTTTAGGGGTTGTCGCTTTTGCGACAACCCCTTTTTTTATTCTCTGTTTTCTACAATAATAAAGCGCTTTGCCGATACATCGGCCACCAATTGCAACATATTATCATAACCTGTTTTAATCTTAAGCTTGCGAATATGTGTATCCAATGTAGGCGGCTTTATCCCCAATTGTATACAAACCTCCGCATTAGAATAACCATTAGTCTTAGCCCTCAATACCCGCAATTCCTGTGGGGTAAAATCGCTGCTTTTTGCCTGCCCAATCTTTATTATCGGCGCCCGATCAGGAAAACAACTCTGCCCCCCCATAACCGCATCAATCACCATCAATAAATCATCTTCATTATGATCCTTATACCAAAAACCATCACATCCGGCCAGCTTAGCCCTATCTATTAAACCTTGCTCTATCGCAAAAGTAATAATAATAATTTTAAGCTTAGGATAAGCCTTCTTAAGCCTGGCTGCCACCTTAAGGCCGTCCTCTTGCCCCTTAGTATATATATCCATCAAAACTAAATCCAGCGGATTAGACGCCGCATATGCCTCGGCTAAATTAGCATCCTCTAGGCTGGCTACCACTTTATAACGAGCTTTGGCCGGCAATAATACATACTTCATAAAATATTGGGAAGTTTGCTGATCATCCACAATAAGTACTTTTTGCATAAATCAACTCCTGCTTTATGTGCTGCTTATAATATAAATAGCATTTACTTTTCCATTTCGCGATTTTCCAGATAACGCTCCAACTTACGCTTTACCCTTTGTAAGGCATTATCAATCGATTTTACATGCCTGTCCAAATCATTGGCAATCTCCTGATAACTTTTACCTTCCAAATAAAACATCAATACTTTCCACTCCAAAGAGCTCAATATCTCGCCCATCTTAGCTTCGATATCGTCAAACTCTTCCCTGCTGATAATTAATTCCTCAGGATCGGTTATCCTAGTGCCGGAAATTACATCCAGCAAAGTGCGGTCGCTATCTTCATCATAAATCGGTTTATTTAAAGATACATAAGAATTAAGCGGAATATGCTTTTGGCGGGTTGCGGTTTTGATGGCTGTAATAATCTGCCTGGTTATACAAAGCTCGGCAAATGCCCTAAACGAAGATAATTTGTCCGCCCTAAAATCACGGATAGCCTTATAAAGACCAATCATCCCTTCTTGAATAATATCCTCTTTATCCGCCCCAATTAAAAAGTAAGAACGTGCCTTTGCTCTTACAAAGTTTTTATATTTATTGATTAAGTATTCCTGAGCCTCGCCATTGCCATTGCGTGCCAGCTCTACTACATCTTCATCAGTCATCGCTATAAACTCGGCATTATAATCATCTTGCGCTTGAATTGCCATCACCTCGCTTTGCCAATACTACTATCTATACTCATTATACCTAGTACTAGGTTATAAAGTCAAGTGCCGATTTGATTTTGGCAAAAAATTTCAATTATTTTTAGTTTTTAAGCTATTTTATGCTTTTTTTATGATAAAACCCTTGCCAAAAACTAATTTATATGTTAAACTATTTAAGTTAAAGTTTTTACTTTAACAAACCATATCTGGGAAATACGATTTTCCGACGTTTTCTCGGTTATTGGCGATTACTAAGAAGGAGGAAAACCATGGATATCGCAACTAAAACAGCAATTATCGAAAAATTCCGGGTGCATGAAACCGATACCGGTTCGCCCGAAGTACAAATTGCTTTGCTTACCCATCAAATTAACCACTTAACCGGTCATTTAAAAATCCATAAAAAAGATTTTCATAGCCGTCGTGGTTTATTAAAAATGGTTGGTCAGCGCCGCAATCTTTTAAGCTATATCAAAGGCAAAGATATCGATCGCTATCGTAAGATTATCAATGCTTTAGGCTTACGCCGCTAATTTAAATTTTAAAAAGGCCGTCGCAATGTTTTTGCATTTGCGACAGCCTTTTTTTATTGCTTTTCCAATCCGCTATGATATATTTGATAACCGTTTTTAAGATCCTTTTTGCATATATACATAGCCAAATCGGCCTTTTGATACAATTCTTCAAAAACCAGGCCATGCTCGGGAGCATTTGCAATACCAATGCTGCAAGATATAGTTACTTTAATCCCCTCTTGCTGATAAGTTTGTTGCAATTGCTGGCATAAATCCTCGGCCTTGCGCGCTAATTCTTCCCGGCTAAGCAGGTTTACGATAAATACTACAAATTCATCGCCGCCTACCCGGCC
This sequence comes from uncultured Peptococcaceae bacterium, assembly GCA_964372025.1. GTDB lineage: Bacteria > Bacillota > Dehalobacteriia > UBA4068 > UBA4068 > CAYJBP01. The sequence continues at coordinate 25,191 of CAYJPF010000026.1, forward strand.
AATTATATCATCACTCCTAAAATTATTCACTATTTTTAAATATGCTTCTTTTAAAACATCATCGCCGTATAAATGCCCAAAATTATCATTAATCGCTTTAAAATTATCTAAATCGATCATCAGCAAGCTGCCTGCTTTATTTTTGTTTAGATGATCATAAATATATTGCTCGGTAGCCTTTTTATTATAGGCACCCAATAAAGGGTCTATTTGCGCCTGATGCTCTAAATCCAATTCCTTAATTTTAGTATCATGAATATCATCCATTAAGGCAATTAAAGCTAAAATATCGCCACTTTGAGTATCCGGGCCTGCCGATACAAAAGAACGCACCCATTTAAGGCTATTATCTTCTAAAATTATCCGCACATTTAACGAATCTTCTTTTATACCCTCTTGATAGCGGCTGATAATATTAGGAATGGCACGTTGCTTAAAAATCAAATCATAATCATCCGGATAAATTAAATCCTTTAAAGCCTGCTCGGCATATTGCGAATACGAGCTGCCACTAATTTGCTGCTCTTTATCTTTTATGCTTAAACGAATAATCTGATCTTTACTGCAATTCATTTCCATAATAGATATGGCATGGCCGGCCACCACTTGCCGATAAATGATATCATCGGCTGCTGCCTCGCGATACTCTTTTAAAATATCTAAGCCCACTAGCATAAACATGCAGATATATGTAGCAAAAAGCCAGGTTAAAGAGGCTAAAATTTGATGAAAGAGCAGCCCCTCAAAATCTAAATCATAGATATAAACATTTCCATTTAAAATCATATAGATATTAGCTAGCAGCAAAATAGCTATATATAGGTTTAGGTATTCTGTTTTTTGGTTAACAACATTTAAAAACCTGGCAGGGATAAAGCGCAGCATAGCAATGGTAATAATGCAGCAAACCAAGGAAGTATAGATTAAGGTAAGCCAAAAGGTGTTGGGGTCTTGCATTAAATCGTATATATTGATATTAAATATATATGCGGCGATGGCTACAACCAAAGCCCTGATTACCATAATATGAATATTAAAAGATAGCAAACCGGCAACTTTAGTTGGAATACTTTGTTTAGGGTATAATATCATTACCATTATACTATAAAGGGTAAGCATAATAGTATAACCTAAAGCCGACATAGAGCCAAAAAGTTCTAGCATTAATGCCCCCAAGGTTGCCACAAGTATAATCGAAATAGTGGTAACCAAGCGGTTTTGCTTAGTATTAAACATACGCTCAATAAGCTCGATATAAAAAACATTAGTTATCGAAAATACTATTACAAATATTAAGATTAGAATTTCTGTACTCATAATTTTCCTTTTTACTAATATTTAGCCAGATAATATCAGCTTTGATTTATTTAGACTTTTTAAGAATTTTGCGTAAATAAATCATTAAAAGTAAGCTAATAAAAGAGCAGCTGGAAGCAATAGCAAAAGCCGGGAAAATCAAATCCATATTATCTCCGGCAATATTTAAAAAATAGCCGGCAATATAAGAAGAAATAATGGCCCCTGCACCAAAGCCCAGTAAAACAATACCGTATTTAGTAGCAACATTTTCGGCACCTAAAAGCTCGGCTGTTAATGAAGGATAATTGGATAAAAGACCACCATAAAAGAAGCCAATAAAAGCAATTAATACAAAAATCCAATAACCTTCGGCCAAGGCTACCAATAAAGATAAAACGCAGGTGCCGATAATCAAAATAATCAAAGTATTGGCTCGTCCCAATTTATCGGAGATAATGCCCCATAATAAGCGCCCTAAGGCATTAAAAATAGAAATCATCAAGACACCAATCGTGGCGGTTTCGACCATGCCACGACCCACGGCAATCGGTTTAGCAAAACCAATCATCATTAAGCCGCCCATGCAGGCTAGCATCATCGAGATGGTGATAATGTACAATTTTGGATTTTTGATAATTTGGCCAATACTATTTTCATCTTTAACCCCGGCCTGTTTGGTAACAGGCTCCGGCGGAATTTTAAAGAAAAAGGAGCCAATTACCGTGATGGCCAAGAAGATAATCGACATTACTCTAAAGGTCATTAATTCGCCTTGGCCTTGACCACCAAAGGCAGCAATTAAAGCTTCGATAATGGGGGTAAAAACTACGCCACCCATGCCCAAGGCTGCTACAATAAGGCCTGTTACAAAGCCTTTTTTTTGAGGGAACAGTTTTTGTACGCAAGCAATAGTCGGCGAATATAAAAAGCCCATACCGATGCCACCTAAACCACCATAGGTAAGCCATAGTAGCTGCGGAAAATCGGGCGAAGTAAACGAGGCTAAGAAAAAGCCGATAGTTAGAATAATACCACCGGTTAGCACAACCACTTGCATAGAAGTTTTGCGGCTTAGGCTACCGCCTAAAACGCTACCAACAGTAAGCAGGGCGAGCAAAATTGAATAGGAAAGGCCTGCTGCGGCATTGTCGCCATTGAACAGGGTTTGGGCTACACCGGTTTGAAACACACTCCATACATAGGCTACCCCTAAGCAAAGCTGGATAGCAATGCCTGCTATTAGCGTAAAGTTACGATTAGGGGTTTTGGCTTGATTTGCAATCATGATAATCTCCTTTATTTAAAAAAAATACAGCTTAATAATCTTATAAATTATAACCTATATATAGGTATAATGCAAGAAAAATAATATTTAATTTTAAAGTTTTAGTCAATTTTTTACAAAAAATTGCGGGGGGTATTGGGGGCAGAGCCCCCAAGGTCTTAATCTTTAATAATTTGGCGTTAGCCAAAAGGGTAAGCGATTTTTGGCGTTAGCCAAAATAGCTGATGCGATTTTTGGCGTTAGCCAAAACAGCCCGTGAGAGTTTTTTTGTTTTGTTGATTGTTGGTTGTTGATTGTTGGTTGTTGATTGTTGGTTGTTGTTAGCTGGGTTATAAGCTGCTTACATTTATCGGCGGATATTTTGTTTGGGTTGTGTTGCGTGGGCTGTTGGGTTGTCTTTTGATTTTGGTAGTTTTTGTTAGCATGGTTGTGGGTTTCTTCAATTTGTCGGCGGATAGTTAATTTGGCTTGTACTTCGTGGGTTGAAAGGTTTGCTTGTCCCTTCCTACATTTGCTAGTTTATTTCCTCTGGTCGCAGAGGGGGCGTTACTTTTTGGGCGCAAAAAGTAAC
>CAYJPF010000027.1:0-27779 GCA_964372025.1 uncultured Peptococcaceae bacterium
CCACCTGGAAAATTAAAAATACCGCTCCAACTACTTTTTACAGTTTAGTAAGTTTCCTTACTCGCTAGTTGCTTTAGTCCTCACATCTTATCTTCGATTGATACCCTTTTAGGGTATTCAACCACATATCGCACCCCCACATTGCAAGGGGGCTGCCTCTAGCCTTAGCCCCCCCTGTAAAGCTCGTCTCCCTGGTGGCTCACCGCTCCTCAAATATTACGCCCTTTATATCAAAAAAAACTACCGCAAATAATCATCCTATTGCGGTAGTCTTAAAACTTATATTTATAATTATCCTAATAATAATTGCTTAATCTTATCAATATCCTGCTTGGTTTGATGATTATTATCTAAATCTTTATCGATATTTTTAATGCCATGAATTACCGTAGCATGATCCCTTTTGCCAAAATCGCGGCCTATTTGCGGTAATGTTGCACCAATCATCTCGCGGCATAAATACATGGCCACATGCCTGGGATGCGATAAATAACGATCGCGCTTTGGCCCTTGTATCGCCTCTACCGATATCTGATAATACTCAGCTACCGCCTTTTGTACCAAAGCTATTGTTAAACGCGGCTTATCCTCATCGGGGATTAAACCCTGCAATACCTCTTTGGTTTGATTAATATCTACCTGCGGTATATTATATAAATTTGCATAATATATTATCTTATTCAATGCACCTTCCAATTCGCGAATATTAGAACGAATTTTGCTGGCTATATAAAATAATACATCCTCGGGAATCTCTACCGTGTCCTCATTGTTGCGCTTTAAACTGGCAATCTTACGCAAAAGAATAGCGCAGCGTGTTTCAAAATTTGGGGCCTGAATATCGGTAATCAAACCACCTTCAAAACGTGAGCGCAAACGCTCTTCTAAAGTTTCAATCTCCTTAGGCGGACGGTCGGAAGAAATTACAATTTGCTTGCCGGCCTCGTGTAAGGCATTAAAGGTATGGAAAAACTCCTCCTGTGTACCCTCTTTACCGGTTAAAAATTGAATATCATCAATTAAAAAAATATCGGTAAAACGATAACGATTTTTAAAATTATGAGCCTTACCGCTACGCACCAAAGAAATAAACTCGTTGGTAAATGTTTCGGTAGATACATAAGCCACCTTTTTTTGAGGATTATTCTTTAAAACAGCCTGGCCAATAGCATGCATTAAATGGGTTTTGCCCAAACCGCTACCACCATAAATAAATAGCGGATTATAAGTTTGCGAAGGCCGCTCGCTTACCGCCAAAGCAGCCGCATGAGCAAAACGATTGCTCGAACCAACCACAAAAGAATCAAAAGTATAACGAGGATGGAATAAGGCCGGCACCGGCGGGCTTTGCACCGGTTCTACTTCCTTTTCCTGAGTTAATATTTGCTCTTGGGCCGAATTATCTAAAAAACGCACTTTCATCCCTTGGCCTGTTATATTTAAAAGCGCACTTTCTAACAAAGATGTAAAAGTTTGCTCCATATATGCTTGCGTAAATTCATCCGATACATAAATATTAATATTATGATCTTTGCGGCTAACATTAAGCACAATTGCCGAATTGGCAAACCAGTTATCAAAGCTGGAGGGCTTCATCTCTTTGCGAATACTCTCCAAAACTTTAGGCCACAATGTGTCCATATCCTTCCTCCCTTGCAACAAATAATATCCAAAACCAATTAATCCAAAAATGTGGATAAAATTGCCTAGAGATATATAATATCAAACTTTATCCACAAAAACAAGGGTAATTTTGGTCTATTTTTAAATTTATTAACAAAGACCAGCCCAAGAGGGTAATTTTTTTTTGGATACCAAGATTTGCTAAACTTATACCCCAAAAGCATATTTTTTAATTGACAATAACAAAAAATTAAGATATAATTCTTCTGTTAACTATATTAATTATGTTATAATATGACGGGTAAAACCTGCCATAAGAATAGGAGGAAATACAATGACAAAACGCACTTATCAACCAAAAAGAAGAGTTCATAAAAGGGAGCATGGCTTTTTAAAGCGTATGGCTACCAAAAATGGGCGTAATGTATTGCGTCGCCGCAGAGCTAAGGGGCGCAAGCGTCTATCGGCATAATGCTGCCTAAGGAGAACCGCCTGCGACAAAAAAGGGATTTTAAGCGGCTTTATAATCGCGGTAAGTCGCAGGCGAATAATTTTTTTGTAATTTATTGGCGCAAAAATGGCCAAAAGGATTCAAGAATAGGCTTTTCGATATCCAAAAAGTTGGGAAAAGCCGTTCAACGTAATTTATTAAAAAGGCGCTGCAAAATGGCGGCCAGAACTTTATTAGACGAGTTTTTGCCCGGCTATGATTATGTATTTATCGTGCGTGCAAATGCCGCCGGCGCCGAATATGCCCAAATAGCAAAGCAAATGGCTAAAGCAATAAACTTTAGCAAAAAATAGCTTTGCTTAAATTTAGGGGGGCTAAATGGCCAAAATACTTCTAGGTATAATTAAATTTTATCAAAAATTTATTTCGCCATTTTTAGGGCAAAATTGCCGCTACCTGCCCACTTGTTCGCAATACACATTCGAAGCTATTAGTCGCTATGGCGCTATCAAAGGCAGTTTTTTGGGTTTAAAAAGGATATTGCGCTGCCATCCTTTTGCCAAAGGCGGCTATGATCCGGTGCCTTAAAACAAAAATACTGAGCAGCGTGGAGGATATTCATGAATTTTTTGCAGCAGTCTTTGTGGCTGGCATCCACCGCAACTTCCGACCGCAGTGGCCTATGGGGCTCGATTAAAAACGGTATCGAATGGTTTATCAATTCCATCATCGAGTTTACCGGCACTTTTTTAAGCGAACCTAATGTAATAGTAGGTATTTTTATCTTTACTATTATAGTTAAGCTGGCATTGCAACCTTTAATGAGCAAACAAATGCGCTCGATGCGCAAAATGACCAAATTGCAGCCGCAAATACAGGAATTGCAAAAGCGTTATAGCACCAATCCCCAAAAGCAACAGCAGGAAATTATGCGTCTTTATAAAGAATATGGCGCATCACCTTTTGCCGGCTGCTTGCCTTTATTAATTCAAATGCCGATTATTATTGCCTTATTCCAAACTTTAAGGGAATTACCAATCGCCAACGAAACCAGCTTTATGTGGATCCCCAATTTAGCCGAGCCCGATCCTACCGGCTGGCTATTGCCTTTAATTGCAGCCGCAGCTACCATGTTTCAGCAATTTATCACAACCAGCAATCGTCAGGATAAAACCCAAAGAATGATGCTGTTTATGATGCCTGTTATGTTCTTTATCTTTGTGCGCTCCTTCCCCTCTTTGCTGGCCTTTTACTGGATATTCTACAGTATCATCGGCGCTGCAATTCAATATGTATTGAATAAAAAGTGGGCCAAAGAAGATGCCGCCGAAGAAGCCCAAATTCAAGCCAAGCGCGAGGCCGAACTGCTTGAAAAAAAGGCTAAAAAAGCCGAGAAAAAGGGCATCAGTGTTGAAGAATTATTAGAAGAAGAAGATGACGAGAACACGGTAGAAGTAGATGGGATAGAATATATTCTGCCCCATAATTATAGCCTACGTGAAAAAAAGGTAAAGGCTCATCCTTATTCCGAAGAGGAAGAAACAATTACCATGGTGGTATTGCCCGATGGTAAAGAAAAGCCACTAAGCATTTTAAAAAGAAAAACTCCGGCTATCGAGGTACCTAATATTAAGGATTTACTTTTAGGTGCCGGTAAGAAAAATAAAAAGTCCGATAATGGGGATAAATAAAGTTTAGCCAAACTAGCTTAACCCCTTTAGGAGGGAATATAATGAAAAAGTCTTTTGAAGCCACCGGCAAAACCATCGACGAAGCCGTAGAGGCGCTTTTGGTTAAAGCCAATATATCCATTGCCGATATAGATTCCGACGATATCGAAATTTTAAGTGGCGGCAGCGGCGGTTTTTTCGGCCTGGGCCGTAAAGATGCCAAGGTAAGAATTACCATCGAAACACCCGATCAACCCGAGGCTAAACCGGCCGCCAAACCCAGCTACGAAAAGCCGGCCAAACCCATGCAAGAAAAACCGGCAGCCAAGCCTGCTCCAATCAAAGAGCAGCAGCCTAAGGCCAAACCCCAACCTCAGCAGCAAGCAGCTGCTAAGCCCGAGCAGCCCCGCAAGCCCCAAGCTAGCAAAGCAGCCCCCGGCGGCCAAGCCAAGCCGGAACATAAGCCCGAGCATAAAGAAGGTGGCAGGCCGCATCGTAGCGAGCCCCGCAATCGTGGTTATCAAATCCAAACCGAGGCCGAAGCTAATGAAATGGCAGTTATCGCCATCAATTTCTTAAAGCCTATTTTTCAAAGTTTAGATGTGCAACCCGAATATCAGCATTTTGTTAAAGAAGGTATTTTATGGATAACCTTTAGCGGCCAAGCCTTGGGTTCTTTAATTGGTCGTCGTGGCGAAACCTTAAATTCTTTGCAGTATTTAACCAATTTAGCTGTAAATAAGGATAAAAAGGATCATATCCGTTTGGTGCTGGATGTAGAGGACTACCGTGCCGGCCGCGAGGAAACTTTAGCTGCCCTAGCCAAAAGAATGGCCGATAAGGCCGTTCGCACCGGCAAATGGGTAGAGCTAGAGCCGATGAACCCCCATGAGCGGCGCATTGTGCATATTGCTTTGCAAAATGATAAGCGAGTAGATACCACCAGCCAAGGCGACGAGCCTTATCGCCGCATTGTAATTAATCGCAAGCGTCATGATAAAAAGAAGCATCATAATAATCGCCCCAAGAATAATCAAGCGACGGCCAGCAATTCGCAGGTAAGTCCACAGCCGGCTAATGATCAATTAAGCCTTAGCCAGCAATTGGATCGTCAATTTGAGGAGCAAATCAAAAACAGATCATAAGTCCCGATTTACGGGTAAAAGGGGCTGTGACAATATGTCGCAGCCCTTATTTTATAATATAGGTATAATTATGAATACAAATGATACAATAGCAGCCATAGCCACCCCCGCCGGTGCAGGCGGAATTGGCATAATCCGCATTAGCGGCAGCCAGGCTCGCCCCATTTTGGAGCAGCTTTTTTGCCCTTTTAGCAAAGAACCTTGGCAAAGCCATAAAATGTATTTGGGCAAAATTTATCAGCCCCAAACCAAGGCCGTGCTCGATAAAGCCTTGGCCGTTTTGATGGCCATGCCTAATTCCTATACCAAAGAAGATGTTGTCGAACTGCATTGCCATGGCGGCCCTTTAGTACTATCTTTGGTGCTACAGGCCGCCTTAAGCTGCGGCGCTCGCCTTGCTCAACCGGGCGAATTTACCATGCGCGCCTTCTTAAACGGCGCTCTCTCCTTAGCCGAGGCCGAGGCTGTAGCCGATTTAATTAGCGCCAAAACCGCCTCCTCGGCAGGCCAAGCCGCCCAGCAATTAGCCGGCCATCTTAAAGCCAAAATCGAGCCGCTGGAGCAAAAATTGCTGGATTTATTAGCCGCCATCACCGTGGCCGTAGATTTTCCCGATGATGCCGATTGCCCATCCGAGCAGGCCTTAATCGCCGAGCTTGATGATTTAAGGCTAAATATCGCCGCCATCTTAAAAGGCGCCGACTTAGGGCGCATTTACCGAGAAGGCATTAATGTGGTTTTGGCAGGGGCCGCCAATGTGGGCAAGTCCAGCCTATTAAACTGCCTGCTAGGCGACGAGCGGGCCATTGTTAGCGCCCAAGCCGGCACCACCCGTGATATTATCGAGGAAGGCTTTAATTTAGATGGCATCCCCTTAATTTTGCGTGACACGGCAGGCATTCGCGATAGCGAAGCCGATTTGGATGAAGTGGAAATCATCGGCATCAAGCGCAGCCGCCAGGCCTTAAGCTTGGCGCAAATCAGCCTGATTATTTTTGATAGCCAAATTGGCCTAGATGCCACCGCTAAAGCTATCTTGGCCGAAAAGCCTACTAAATATATGATTGTGGCCAATAAAGCCGATTTACTGGATGGCAAAAGCCGTCAAGCTTTGGCAAGCGAATTATTAAATTATGCGCCGCCTAGCGATATCGCCTTTATTTCGGCCAAGCAAAATTTGGGTATAGAACCATTTTTAGCTGCCCTTAAAGCCAAAATTATTGGCAATCGCAAAGAGGAAGGGCGCGAGTTTATGCTCAATAATATTCGCCATCAAGAGGCCTTAAAGGAGGCCGACTATCATTTAGCAGCCGCCATCACCACCCTCAAAGATGGCCTTACTCTGGACTTATGCGGTGTCGATTTAGAGGCCGCCTGGCAGGCCTTAGGTACTATCAATGGCAAAACAGCCGCCGAAGAAGTTATTACCAATATCTTTGCCAATTTTTGCGTGGGGAAATAATATGTTAAAATCAAATCAATATCTAGCAGGCGATTATCAGGCAATTATCATCGGAGCAGGCCATGCCGGTTGCGAAGCAGCCTTGGCTTGCGCCCGCAAAGGCCTCAAAACCCTGCTCATCACCATGAGCCCCGAGGCCAGCGCCATGGCGCCCTGTAATCCGGCCATCGGTGGGCCTGCCAAAAGCGTTTTAGTTAAGGAAATCGATGCCCTAGGCGGCGCGATGGCCAAAATTTGCGATGCCTCCCAAATTCAAATGCGGATGCTAAATACCGGCAAAGGGCCTGCGGTACAGGCCTTGCGTGCCCAAATCGATAAAGCCCTTTATCAGCATTTAATGCGCTTTTATCTGGAAAAGCAACCCAATTTAGCCATTCGCCAAGGCGAGGTTAGCGAGCTGATTATCGAAAATCAGCAAATCAAAGGCTGCGCCACCAGTTTTGGGGCGGTTTTTAGCTGCCAAAATATCATTATTTGCAGCGGAACCTATTTGCAAGGGCGGGTGATTATCGGCGAAAACGACTATCCTTCCGGCCCCTTGGGCTATCCGCCGGCCATGCTTTTGGGGCAATATTTGGCCGATTTAGGCCTTAGTATGCGCCGCTTTAAAACCGGCACCCCAGCCCGCTTAGATGCCCGTAGCTTAGATTTTGACCAAATGGAAGAACAGCCCGGCGTAAGCGGCCTTTATTTTTCTTATCTAACATCAGATGGCGATTTTAAGCGCCCTTCCCTGCCCTGCTGGCTTACCTATACCAATGCTCAAACGCATCAAATCATCCATGATAATTTACATCGTGCACCGCTATATTCGGGGCGCATCGATGGCGTGGGGCCCCGCTATTGCCCCTCGATTGAGGATAAAGTGGTGCGCTTTGGCGATCGTGATGCCCATCAGCTTTTCCTCGAGCCGGAAAATGTCGATGGCCGCGAATATTATATGCAAGGCATGTCGTCCTCTTTGCCCGAGGATGTGCAAATCGAATTTATCCGCAGCATAAAAGGCCTGCATAGAGCCGAAATTATTCGCCCGGCCTATGCTATCGAATATGATTGCCTCGACCCTTTGCAATTGCAAATTACCCTCGAGCATAAGCAAATCAGCGGTCTATTTGCGGCAGGCCAAATCAATGGCACTTCAGGCTATGAGGAAGCCGCAGCTCAAGGCCTATTAGCCGGTGCTAATCTGGCAGCCAAAGTTTTGGGCGAGCCGCCTTTAATTTTAGGTCGCGATCAGGCCTATATCGGGGTTTTAGCCGATGATTTGGTAACCAAAGGCACCGAGGAGCCTTATCGCCTCTTTACCTCGCGCGCCGAATATCGCCTGCTATTGCGCCAGGACAATGCCGATTTGCGCCTAACCGAATTGGGCTATCAACGCGGCCTGGTCGATCAAGATCGCTATCGCCGCTTCTTAGCCAAAAAAGAGGCGATCGAGGCGGAAATCAGCCGTTTTAATCAATATCATCCCAGCCGGGCAGAATTGCAGGCTTTAGCCATCGAAAGCCAGCGCGAAATCACCCTGGCCACCTTGCTAAAAAGGCCGCAGTTTAATTATGATACCCTGGCTAAATCATTCCCTCCACCTGCGCCTTTAGCCAAAGATATCCGCGAGCAAACCGAAATTGCCATTAAATACGAAGGCTATATTGCCAAGCAAATCGAGCAGGTAAAGCGCTTTCGCAAAATGGAAGAAAAACTTTTGCCCAAGGATATCGATTATCAGACGATAGCCGGCCTTTCGAATGAGGCTTTGCAAAAATTAAGCGATTTTAGGCCGGTTTCTTTAGGCCAAGCAAGCCGTATTAGTGGGGTTTCGCCGGCGGATATCAATGTGCTATTAATCTTTTTAAAATTAAAGGGCTATTATGATTGATTTTATAAGTAAATTAGATGAACAATTACAAAATATAGATATCCGGCTGGAGCAGGATATTTTGCAAAAAATGGCCAGGCATTGGGATTTGGTTGCCGATTATAATCGTCAATTTAATTTAACGGCGATCAAAGATGCCGAGCAGGCAGTTAGCAGCCATTATTTGGACTGCCTGGCCGTTTTACCAATTTTGCAGAAAAAATGCGCCTTAGCACCTAAAGCGGTAGATATCGGCAGCGGAGCAGGCTATCCCGGCTTAATTTTGGCCATGGCCTGGCCGAATAGCCAATGGCTTTTAATCGAAACTTTAAATAAAAAAGCCAATTTTCTTAAATTAGTAATTCAAGAATTGGCTTTGGATAATGTAGAAGTTGTAGCCGAAAGAGTGGAAGATATCGGGCAAAACCCTTGCTATCGCGAGCAATATGATTTAGTAAGCTCGCGAGCGGTAGCGGCTATTAATATTTTGGCCGAATATGCCTTGCCCTTACTTAAAACAGGCGGCCTATTTGCCGCCTTAAAAGGGCCATTATGCGCCGAAGAACATGCTCAGGCAGCCAATGCCCTAAGTATTTTACAAGCTCAAAAGCTAGCAATTATTGATTATGCAATCCCGGCAATTGGCCAAAGAAGCTTGGCCATATATCAAAAAACAGGCTCTACCCCCGCCAAATATCCACGCCGTGCAGGCATGGTAGAAAAACGTCCATTAACCTAGACTTAAATGCCAAATATCGAGCAAGCTTAATTGCCCGTTATTTGGCATTTTTTAGCATTCTAATCAAAGCTACTTATGATTACGAAGGGCATTTTTGGCAGCCCTTAAAATATCGCTTAGAATATTTAGTTCTTGATTAGAGCAATCCCCCAAAATCCGAGCAAATTCATCATGCAAAACCTCTTTAGCCTCATAGATATGGCCACATAAAAGCTGGTCGGCCGATACATTTAAGGCATTGCTAAGCAAAATCAAAACCTGAATGCTCATTTTGGTATGGCCATTTTCGATATGGCTGATATGCGAGGTGCCCACATCAATTTTTTCAGCTAGCTGCTCCTGGGATAGATTTTGTGCCTTACGAATTAAGCGAATCCTTTTCCCAATTTCACGATAATCAATATTCATAATCCTCCCCCTTTGGGCAGGTAATGCTCTTATTTGCCAGCAGTACCCAATTCTTTATTATTATTTTATGTGGATTTGACAATTCTTACAATAGTTTCAAAACACATATTGTGCTCTGATTAAATTATAACCACTATCAAAGCTATTTATGTTAAAATTTTTTGGTGTTTATTGTAATCTTTGGCCTTACTTGACATCTAAAGCCGAATAATTTATACTTAAAATAAGCAGACAAATTGGCTATTTAACCATAATAATAAATGTAAAAATAACTATAACTAAATTTGCATAAAAAGGGGGAAATTTATGCTAAAAATAGAAGTATTATATCATAGCGATATCGAGCCGATCAGCATTAAAGATAATGGCGATTGGCTGGATTTAAGGGCAGCTCAAACGGTAGAGCTTAAGGCTTTTGAACATAAATTGATTAGCCTAGGCCTGGCCATGCGCTTGCCGCCGGGCTACGAAGCCCAGGTAGTGCCCCGTAGCTCTACCTTTAAGCATTGGGGAATATTACAAACCAATAGCCCGGGCATTATCGATAATAGCTATTGTGGTAGCGATGATATCTGGTTTTTTTCGGCTTTTGCCACCCGTGATACCATTATTTATAAAAATGATCGGATTTGCCAATTTAGAATTATGCCCAAAATGCAGCCGCCACAAATTATAACCGTACAAAGCTTAGATGCCACAAATCGGGGCGGCTATGGCACAAGTGGCAGGAATTAGGAGTAAATTATGGCAGAAAAACGTGTTTTGCATGGTCAAATTGCTTATACAAGCAGCCCCAATCAAATAGATATCCTCGAAAACGGCTATATTTTAGTAGAGGATGGCTTAATCATTGATATTTGCCCGCAATTACCCCCCGAATGGGAAAATACCGAGCTTAATGATTATGGCCAAAAACTGATTATCCCCGGCCTTGTTGATTTAGGGCTTAATGCCGCCTTATTTAAGGTGGGGCATCGTAGTTTGGATATGGATTATCAAAGCCGCCATGAACAAATAATCTGGCCGGAAATGGCCAATTTTGCGGACATCGAATACAGCGCCCGAATTTATGGAGCTTTTTGCCAAAATTTGCTGCAAGGTTTTACCTGCAGGGCGGTAATTAGCGGCTCTATTCATAATAAAAGTACGGCTTTATTGGCCGATTTTTTGCATCGTAGTGGCTTTTGCGCCTATATAGCCAAGCCTGCCATCGACCAAAACTGCCTGGCCACCCTTAGCGAAGGCCTTGATGCCCCCTTTACCTCGGCGGCCTGGATTATCGAGCAAATGGAGCGTTACCCAACTGTTAAACCGCTGCTAAACCCTTATTCACTATTGCAATGCAGCGATAGTTTACTTAAGGCCATCGGCGAATTAAACAATCAATACCATTTGCCTATTTTATCGCAAATTGGCCTAAGCAGCGACGATTTTAAGCAAGTAAAACGCCTGCAGCCTAAGGCCAATAGCAGCGCCGATGCCTTCGATCGCTTTGGTTTGCTGGATGGTTGCCCCACCTTGCTCCATTATGGCCGTCATCTGCAGGCCTTTGAGCAGGAATTATTATTCGAGCGGCAAGTGTTTTTGGCTCATCTGCCGGCAGCCGATTTGGCGCATGGCCTGGGCTTGATGCAAGTTAGCCAATTATTAAAGCAAGGTATTCGCATCGGCCTGGGCAGCGCGGCCGGTAATATCCCTAATTTTAATATGCTGCGCAGCATTCAGGATGCCCTAAATATTAGCCGCCTAATGCAACCTAAAGATGATGATGATATTATCAAATTAAGCTTTAGCCAGGCCTTTTACCTGGCAACCAAAGGTGGCGGCGCCTTTTTTGGCAAAGTGGGTAGCTTTGAAAAAGGCTATGCCTTTGATGCCCTTGTTATCGACGACAGCGATATTTGCCCCTGGCCGCTTAATGTGGCCGGGCGGCTGGAAAATATAGTTTATCATGCTAATAATAATAATTTGATAGCCAAATATATTAATGGCGAGCAGATTTTTTAAAAATTAAGGAGGTAATTATATGAGTATCGGCGCTAATACCATACGCAAGGATGCCTATCAAAAGGCCAGTGGCAAGGCCAAATATACTGCCGATTTACTGCCGCAAGATTATCTGGTGGCCAAAATTGTCCATAGCACAATTGCCAATGGCTTGGTTAAAAAAATTGATATATCTAAAGCAGCCGCATTGCCCGGTGTAATCAAGATTATTACCTGCTTTGATGTGCCCAAGCAGCCCTTTCCCACCGCCGGCCATCCTTGGTCTACCGACCCCAATCATCAGGATATTGCCGATCGCTTGCTTTTAAATCAAAGGGTGCGCCAATATGGCGACGATATCGCGGCCATCATTGCCATCGACGAGATAACTGCAGCTAAAGCCCATGATTTAATCGAAGTTTCTTATCAGGAATTTTTGCCTTTATTAACAGCCGAGCAAGCCATAGCCAGCAAAGCCGAGCCTTTGCATCAGGGCTTTAAGCAAAATATTGTGGCCAGCCATCAGGATTGCTTTGGCGATTTTGATGCTTTAGCTGCCGATCAAGAGCTAATTTATGCCAAAGGCAGCTTTACCACCCAGCAAGTGCAACATTGCCATTTAGAAACTGCCGTATCCTTTGCCTATATGGAAGATGATCGTATTACCGTTTATTCTTCGACACAAATCCCCCATATTGTACGACGTGTTTGTGGCCAGGCTTTAAATATACCTTGGGGCAAAATTAGGGTTATTAAACCCTATATTGGCGGCGGCTTTGGCAATAAACAGGAGGTGCTTTATGAGCCATTAAATGCTTATTTAACCACCCAAGTTGGCGGCCGTTGCGTTAAATTAGAATTAAGCCGCGAAGAAGTTTTTAGCTCTACCCGCAGCCGTCATCGTATTGATATGGAGCTTGCTACATACTTAAAACCCGATGGCAAAATTGTGGGGCGCAAACTAAATGCCTATTCGCATCAGGGCGCTTATGCCTCGCATGGCCATGCAATTGTAGCCAATGCTACAAATTGCTTTCGCCAGCTATACCCCTATGTGGATGCCCTAAGCATCGAAGCCACCACCGTTTATACCAATTTAAGCACCACCGGCGCCATGCGTGGTTATGGCATACCGCAAATAGTTTTTGCCATGGAATCGCATTTGGATGATATTGCCAAAAAGCATAATCTAGATCCCCTTACCTTACGCCTAAATAATATGATGCAGGAGGGTTATATCGATTCATCCACCGGCATCAAGGCTCATAGTTCGGGGCTTAAGGAATGTATTGAAAAAGGGCGCAAGTTTATTGATTGGGATCAAAAAAGAACCCTTTATCAGCAAGAACAAAATGGCCGATTACGTAGAGGTATCGGCATGGCTATACTATGTTACAAAACAGGGGTTTATCCGATTAGCCTGGAAACTGCCTCGGCTCGCTTAGTGCTCAATCAGGATGGCAGCGTGCAATTACAAATGGGCGCTACCGAAATTGGCCAAGGTGCCGATACTGTATTTAGCCAAATGGCTGCCGAAGTATTGAATATATCTATCGAAAATATCCACATTATCAGCCAGCAAGACACCGATATCACCCCCTTTGATACAGGGGCTTATGCTTCGCGTCAAAGCTATGTTAGCGGTATGGCGCTTAAAAAAACAGCCCTCCTATTTAAGCAAAGAATTTTGGAATTTGCTGCCCTATTTAGCGGCATCGCCCAGGATAAATTGGATATAAGCCAAGATAATATTATCCATACTGATGATCAGCAAATAGTTTGCAGCATGGCCGAGCTGGCCTTAAATGCTTTTTACCATCCCGAAAACAGCCGCCATATTATGGCGCAGGCCAGCAATCATTGCACTAATAATAGCTTTTCCTTTGGGGTATGCTTTGCCGAGATCGAAGTGGATATTTATTTAGGCAAAATTAAAATTTTAAACATCATAAATGTCCATGATAGCGGACGTTTACTAAACCCGGCCTTAGCCACCGCCCAGGTGCATGGTGGCATGAGTATGGGCTTAGGATATGCCTTAAGCGAGCAAATGCTTTTTAATGAGCAAGGCCGTTTACTTAATGGTAACTTTTTAGATTATAAATTACCCACCGCCCTAGATAGCCCCGATTTGGGCGTGGACTTTGTAGAAGCCATCGACGATACCAGCCCCTTTGGCAATAAATCTTTAGGCGAGCCGCCGGCTATTCCCTTAGCGGCTGCCATCCGCAATGCCCTATTGCAAGCCACCGGTATTGGCCTAAACAGTTTACCTTTAAATCCGCCTAAATTAATTGCTGCCTTTAAAGAGGGTGGCTTATTCGACAAAGGAGGGCGTTAATTATGTATAATTTCGGACAGTTTTTCAAACCGCAAAATCTGACAGAAGCCTTAAATATTTATCATAAAAATCCGCAGGCAATTATCATCGCCGGCGGCACTGATGTTTTAATCAAGCTAAGAGATGGCAAGTTTAGCGGCGCCGATTTAATCAGCATCGGCCATCTTGATGCCCTCAAAAAAATTAGCCAAAATGATAATGGCGATATCGAAATTGGCGCTTTGGCCAGCTTTGAGGCCTTAAGCCAAAATCTGCTTATTCGCCAAAATATCAGCATTTTAGCCGAAGCCGCAGCTACCGTAGGTGGCCCGCAAATTAGGCGTGTTGGCACTATTGGCGGCAACTTATGCAATGGTGCGCCCAGCGCCGATACGGCCGCCGGCCTTTATGCCTTAGAGGCCGTCTTAGAAATAGCCTCGGCGCAAGGTAGCCGCTTACTACCCATTGAGCAATTCCATTTAGCGCCCGGAAAAGTGGCTTTAAATGACGGAGAAATCCTCGTAAAAATCCATATCAAAAAAGCCAACTATTGCGAACATCAAGGCTATTATTTTAAGTATGCCATGCGCGAGGCCATGGATATAGCTACCCTCGGTTGCGCCGTAGTTATCGCCGGTGAACAATCAATCAGCGCCATCAAAATTGCCATGACGGTGGCCGCACCCACCCCCATTCGCCTGCATAGCGTCGAACAAGCCCTGCTTGGCCTTAGCTTTAGCCAGGCCAAAGAGCAAATTGGCGATTTAGTGCGCTTGAGCATTAATCCCCGCAATTCTTGGCGAGCATCTAAGGATTTTCGCCTACATATAGCAGGCGTTATCGCCGAAGATGCCTTAGATAAAGCAATGAAAAAATTAGGAGGCGCTGCCCAATGTTAACTATTATCAATATCAAAATTAATGGTCATAATCGCCAAATTGCCGTCGATGAGCGCGCCTCTTTAGCCGATGTTTTAAGACATGACTTAGGCCTAACCAGCGTTAAAAAAGGCTGCGAAGTTGGCGAATGTGGAGCATGCACGGTTTTAATTGATGGCGAAGCTTTAAATAGCTGTATTTACCTGGCCGTTTGGGCAGATGGTAAAGAAATATTAACCGTAGAAGGCCTAACCGCCCATGATGGCAGCTTGCACCCCGTGCAGCAGGCCTTTATCGATGAAGCAGCTATTCAATGTGGGTTTTGCACGCCCGGCCTTATCATGAGCGCCTTGGCCATGTTCAATAAAGGCCGAAGCTATACTCGTGACGAACTAAAAACCGAGATTTCCGGCCATCTTTGCCGCTGTACCGGCTATCAAAATATTCTAAATGCCCTGGAAAAAGCCCTAAATCAGCAAAACTCTTGATTATCTAAAAAAATATGATATACTATATTAATAATTAAACAAGCAAATCCAGCTATTTTTGAGGAGGATAATATGATTTACCATGCTACACCGATAGATAATCGCAAGCGCCAATTGGCCGAAGGGATTATTGCAGCCTTAGAAAACGCCAAGCAAAAGGGGCAAATTAATTTTGAAACTATCCCCAATTTTGTGATTGAAATGCCTCGCCATGCCGCCCATGGCGATTTTGCCAGCAATGTGGCGATGATGATGGGCAAAGCCATGCCCGAAAAGCGCCAATTTGCCCAGGCTATTGCCGATAATTTCCCGCTTGAGCAGGCAAATGTGGCCGCAATTGAAATTGCCGGCCCCGGCTTTATCAATTTTAGATTTAATGAAGGCTGGCAAAAACAAGTGCTGGCCGAGATTTTAGCAACCGATAATTTTGGCCATACCCAAGTTGGCCAGGGTGCTAAAGTGCAGGTAGAGTTTGTTTCGGCCAATCCTACCGGCGAATTACATATGGGCAATGCCCGCGGCGCTGCCATTGGCGATAGCTTGGCCAATTTGCTTAATATGGCCGGCTTTAATTGTCAGCGCGAATTTTATATTAATGATGCCGGTAATCAAATCGAAAAATTTGGCATTTCCCTAGAAGCTCGCTATTTGCAAGCCCTTGGCCAGGATGTCCCCTTCCCCGAGGATGGTTATCATGGCGATGATTTGCCTCGCCTAATGGCCGAGCTAGTATCCGAAATTAACGACAAATATTTACATATGCCAACCAAGGAGCGTCGTGCTTGTTTAACCGAGTATTCTTTGCAGCGCAAATTGGCCGATATCAAGGCTGCCCTGGCCAATTTTGGGGTTAATTATGATATCTGGTTTAGCGAGCAATCTTTGCATGAAGGCGGCAAGGTGCAGGCCGTTATCGATGAATTGCAAGCCAAGGGTTGGCTAATCGAAAAAGATAATGCCCTTTGGTTGGACTGCGAGCGTTTTGGCGAAGAAAAACCCGAGGTTTTGGTACGCGGTAATGGCATTCCTACTTATTATGCGGCCGATATTGCCTATCATCGGGATAAATACGAGCGTGGCTTTAGCTCGGTAATTGATGTTTGGGGTGCTGATCATCATGGCCATGTTGCCCGTATGCAGGGCGCTATGGAAGCTTTAGGCTATGAGCGGGGGCGCTTGGAGATTATCTTAATGCAATTTGTACGCCTTTATCAAAATGGCGAATTGCTTAAAATGAGCAAGCGTACCGGCACCTATGTTACTTTAAATGAATTAGTTGAAGAAGTTGGCAAAGATGCAGCTCGCTTTATATTTGTAATGCGCTCATCCGATAATTTAATCGATTTTGATTTAGATTTAGCCAAAAAGCAATCGGACGAAAACCCCGTATATTATGTACAGTATGCCCATGCCCGAATTTGCTCAATTTTAGCTGCTGCTGCCGAAAATGGCCTTACTTTAAGCGCTAAACCCTTAAGCTTAGAGCAAATTGCCTGCTTAAGCCATGATAGCGAATTAGCCCTAATCCGCAAGCTGGCCGATTTCCCGGATGTGGTTATCGAGGCTGCTCTTAATCGTGAACCGCATCGCTTGGCCACCTATATTCAAGAAAGCGCAGCTCAGTTCCATAATTTCTATAATAATTGTCGGGTTATCAGCGATGACAAGGCCTTATCGCAAGCACGTTTAGAGCTGATTGCCGCTACCGCCAAGATGATTAAAACGGCTCTGGCCGCCTTGGGAGTAAGCGCACCGAATAAGATGTAGGAGGTTTTATGGTAGCTAAACCGCCCAAAACATCAACCAATTTATTTTGGCAAATTTTTAGCTCGGTTTTTACGGTAATTTTTGGTTATATTAAGGCGCAACTGATTTATTTTATTATCAATTTAGTGCTTTTAACCATATTTTTGTGGATATTCGGGCTGCCTGTACCCTTTTTAATCGCCCTGGGTATTGCCATTTTGGATACCTTGCCGATTATCGGCAGCGGCCTGGTTTTTATCCCCTGGACTATCACCTGCTTTGTGCTCGATAATAATTTGCTGGGTGGTCAATTGGCCTTGCTTTATATCGGCTTAGTGGTATTACGCCAGGTAACAGAGCCTTTAATTGTGGGGCATCAAGTTGGTTTGGGGCCTTTGGTAACCCTGGTTGCCTCTTTGGCCGGCTTTTATTTCCTAGGTTTTGCCGGCATTATTATTGGCCCTTTGATTGCTGCGGTTTTTTCGCTGGTTTATCGTGCCCGTAATGGTATGCCGCCTAAAAAAGCTAAAAAAGAAATTATCATAAAACCGCAAAAAAAATAGTTTATGCTTGCCTTTTAGCCTGATTTATGCTATAATTAGCTTAATGTTGGTGAAAGGTTGTGTTGCGATGCTAGCCTATCCGGAATGTTTATGGAAAATTTTTGAACAAACAGGTTCCATTGCTGTATACATGTATTATCGGCAAATTTCCATGCAATAAATCTTTAATTTTATTAGCCTTTTACCCTGCCTAGGGGTAAAAGGCCAATTTTTATTACGCATATCTTTGGCATATATAGGAGGATAATATGTTTGAAAAGCTTCAAGATTTAAAAAACGAGGCCTTGCTTAAAATCGAAACCTTAAGCGATAGCCGTGCCTTGCAGGATTTAAAAGTCCATTATCTGGGCAAAAAAGGGGCAATTACCCAAATTTCTCGCCTGATGGCCGATTTAAGTGCCGAAGAGCGCCCCCAATTTGGTCAAGCCATAAATGATTGCAAGCAAGCGGTAGAAGCCGCCTTTAAAGAGGCAGCTAACCGCATTAATGCTGCCGATTTGGCCAAGCAAATGGCCGAGCAAAGCCTAGATATCAGCTTGCCGGGCTTAAGCTTGCCGCAAGGGCATAGCCATGTTTTAAGCCAGGTAACCACCCAAATTGAGGATATCTTTTTAGGCTTAGGCTATAGCATTGCCGAAGGCCCCGAGGTGGAAACCGACTATTATAATTTTGCGGCTTTAAATATTCCGCCCGAACATCCGGCGCGGGATATGCAGGATTCCTTCTATTTTCAAGGCAATATCCTTTTGCGCACCCATACTTCGCCGGTGCAAGCCCATACTATGGAGAACTTAAGCCCTGCTATCCCGGTTAAAGTTATTTGCCCGGGCAAGGTTTATCGCCGTGATGATGATGCCACCCATTCGCCAATGTTCCATCAGGTGGAGGGCTTATATATCGATCAAAATGTTACTTTAGCCCAGCTTAAGGGCACATTGCTCGCCTTTGCCCAAAAAATGTTTGGCGATCAAAGAGAAATTAGGCTGCGCCCCAGCTATTTCCCCTTTACCGAGCCCTCGGCCGAGGTGGATATCTCCTGCTTTGCCTGCGGCGGCAAGGGTTGTCGTCTTTGCAAGGGTACCGGCTGGATCGAAATTTTAGGTTCGGGCATGGTTCATCCTAAAGTGCTGGAAATGTCCGGTTATGATAGCCAAAAAGTTAGCGGCTTTGCCTTCGGTATGGGGGTAGAGCGGGTGGCCATGCTTAAATACGGCATACCCGATATGCGGCTTTTATTTGATAATGATATGCGCTTTTTGGCGCAGTTTTAGGGGGATCTACTGATGAAAATACCTTTTAAATGGCTTCAAAATTATTTAGAGCTGCCAAGCGGCATCGATGCTTTAGCCTTAGCCGAAAAATTTACAGCCGCCGGCTTAGAAATCGACGGCGTATACAATATAGCCGACGAGCTTAAAGGCATAATTACCGCCAAGGTAATCAGTGCCGAGCTGCATCCTAAATCGGATCATTTATCGATTTGCAGCATTGATAATGGCAGGGAAACCGTAACAGTACTTTGTGGTGCACCCAATGTGGCAGCCGGCCAAATCGTGGCTTTTGCCCAGGTAGGCTCTACTTTGCCGGGCGGCATCACCATTGGCACTAAAAAAACTTTGGGCATCGAATCCTTTGGTATGCTTTGCTCTAAACGCGAATTAGGCTTAGACGAAAGCGATCATAGCGGCATTTGGGTTTTGCCCGAAGATTTAGCCCTAGGCGAAGATATTGTTAGCGCCATGGATTTGGCCGACCAAGTTTTGGTGGTGGAATTAACCCCCAATCGCAGCGATTGTTTGGGCATTTTAAACTGCGCTTTTGAAGCGGCCGCCCTAGTTAAAGGCCAAGCTAAAGCCCCTGATTTAAGCTATGAAGAGCAAGGGGAAGCAATCGAAGATTTATTAACTATCGAAGTTGAAGATTTTGATTTATGCCCCCGCTATGTGGGGCGCATTGTTAAGGGCATCACCATCGAGCCATCGCCGCTTTGGATGCAAAATTACCTGCTAGCGGCAGGCATGCGCCCGATTAACAATGTAGTTGATATCTCCAATTTTGTAATGCTGGAGATGAATCAGCCTTTGCATACCTTTGATTATCAGCAAATTGCCGATCATAAAATTATTGTGCGCCAAGCCAAGCCGGGCGAAACCATGCAAACCCTAGATGGCAAGGATCGCATTTTTAAAGGCAATGAAATTTTGATTTGCGATGGCCAAAAGCCGGTTTGTATCGGCGGCATTATGGGTGGCTTTGATACCGAGGTAACCGCAGCTACAGTTGATGTTTTAATTGAAGCGGCCGCCTTTAATTCGGTAGCTATTCGCCAAACTGCCCGTCGTTTGGGCATTCCGTCCGAGGCCTCGATGCGCTTTGAAAAAGGCATCGACCGTGCCCAATGCGACCGCGCTGCCCAAAGAGCTGTACAATTATTGCTTAAATATGCCGGCGGCACTGCCGCTAAAGGCAAAATCGATATTGGCGGCCAGGCAAATTACCCGCTTAAGCAGGTTGTTTTGCATAAAGATAAGGTTAAGGCTTTGCTGGGCATTAGCATCGAAGCAGCCTTAATCGAGGAAATTATGTTGGCGCTTAATTTCGAGATTATCGGCCAAGATCAAGAGCAATTTACAATTGCTATCCCCTCTTATCGTCAAGATATCAGCCTCGAGCAGGACTTAATCGAAGAAATTGCCCGTATTTACGGCTATCATAATATTCCGGCCGCTTTGCCCTCTTCGGCTGCCCATGGCATGCGCAGCGAGCAACAAAATAAGATTTTGCAATTGCGTTTGGCCTTGGCCGGCTTAGGTCTATCGGAGGCGATTAATTATAGTTTTATTAGCCCCAAAGATGCTCAAAAATTGCTTTTGCCTGCCGAGCATAGCTGGCAAAACCCGCTAATGGTGGCTAATCCCTTAAATGAAGAGCAAAGCGCCATGCGCTTAAGCTTAATTCCCGGCCTGCTGCATAATGTGGCGCGCAATCTTAGCCGCCGCAATCTGGATATCGCTTTATTCGAAATGGGCAATATCTTTATCAATCAAGGCCAAGATGTGCAGCCTAAGCAAAATTATGCGCTTAGCATTGCCTTAAGCGGCAAAACCCCTGCTTCCTGGCATAATAAAAATCAAGAATATGATTTTTATTATCTAAAAGGCCTTTGGCAAAGCATTGCCGAGCAGTTTTCTTTAGGCGAATTAAGCTATCAAAAATTGGCTGCCGATGATGTTTATCAGCCTATTTTCCATCCCGGACGCAGTGCCGCCGTTTATTATCAGGGGCAAAAGCTGGGTGTTTTTGGCCAGGTTCATCCCCTGGTTTGCAGCAATTTTGAATTAGGTCAAACCACCTTAATCGGCGAATGGGATATTGCGGCCATCATCGCAGCTCAACAGCATAAGCCCTGCTTGGGTCTGCCCAAATTCCCGGCCGGCGAGCGTGATTTAGCCTTTGTGGGTTCTAAGGATATAGCGGCTGCCGATATCGAGGCCAAAATTACAGAATTAGCCGGCGATATGCTGGAAAGCATCCGTTTATTTGATATTTATGAGGGTAGCTCCATTGCCGAGGGCAAGCGCAGTTTGGCCTATAATTTGGCCTTCCGCCATAGCGAGCGCACCCTGGTTGATGATGAGATTGAAGCTATCATCAATAATATTTTAAGCAATATGCCTGCTGAATGGGGCTTGGAATTAAGAAAATAGCAAAGAAAGGGGCAAACCATGACCAAGGAAAATGTCTTAAATGTAAACCTAGATGGGGTAGATTATACCCTGCGCAGCACTTGCAAAGAGGAGCGCTTACAGCAAATTGCCGCCCATGTGGCGGAAAAATTAGCCTTGGTTCGTAGCAATTGCCCCCATTATTCGGGCACTAGGGCGGCCATGCTGGTGGCCTTGCAATTGGCCGAAGATATGCTAGCCTTGCAGGACGAATACCTGGAATTATTAGAAGAAGCGGATATCCGCTAAAAGGAGGATAATATGAAAATTAAAGAAATTTATCAATTAGCCGTTAAAATGGGTATCGAGGCCGATCCGCGTGGCAAAGAGGCTGTTGACAAGGTTTTAGCCAAGGCCGATAAAGCCTTCAAAAAAGTAGAAGAAGATGAAAAAGAGTTCTTTGATCAGCAAACTTTAACTAATCCTTATGCCGATACCCGTATTTTAGTGGGCGATCCCGAATTGGAAGTTAAAAAAGTAATTTGCGGTGTGGATATCGAAAGCGGCGAAATTGCCGTTACCGCCACCTTAAATGATCGTGGCGCCGGCATCGATTTAATTATTGCCCATCATCCCGAAGGTGCTGCTTTAGCTGCTTTGCCCAAGGTTATGGGCATGCAAAGCGCCATTATGGCTAAATATGGGGTGGCTGCCAATGTGGCCGAAAGCCTAATGGATGAGCGGATTAAAGATGTTGATAAAAATATCAGCGTAACCAATCATTTACGGGCTGTTCATTCTGCTGAATTATTGAATATGCCTTTGATGTGCGTCCACACCCCTTGTGACAATTTAGTTACCCAATTTATGACAGATTATTTCGAGGCCGAAGCGCCCGATACAGTAGATGATGTGGTAAAAGCTATTCGCAAATTGCCCGAATATAAACATTCGGCGCTGCATCATAATCCGCCGCGCATTGTTAGCGGCAAGGGTAGCTATACAGCAGGCAAAATCTTTGTTGATTTTACCGGCGGCACCGGCGGCAATAGCGAAAACCCCACCGTTTTGGGCAATGCCGATGTAAATACCATTGTTTGCATGCATGCCTCGGATGCTATGGTTAAAGCAGCCCAAAAGGCCAGGGTAAACATGATTATTGCCGGCCATATTGCCAGTGATAATATCGGCCTAAATCTTTTCCTCGATCAATTGGCCGCCCAAGGCATCGAGGTTGTGGGCATTTCGGGCTTAATCCGCCATAGCCGCAACCAATAGTAAAAGGAGTATGATAATGACCGAATTATTAGCCCCGGCCGGCACTATGGAAGCCTTTAAGGCAGCTATAGCTAATGGTGCCGATGCGGTTTATGTGGGCGGTAAGCAATTTAGCGCCCGAGCTTTTGCCGATAATTTTAGCGATTTGGAATTGGCCGAGGCTTTAAAATTAGCTCATTTTTATAATAAAAAAGTATATCTGGCCATCAATACCCTGCTAAATGATGGCGAATTACAGCAAGCTTTAAACTATATCGCCCATTTTTATAGCCTGGGGCTGGATGCGGTAATTGTGCAGGATTTGGGGCTGCTTACGGCCATTGCTAAATATATGCCCGATTTACCGATTCATGCCAGCACCCAAATGACCACCACCAATTTAGCCGGGGTGCAATATTTGGCCAGCTTAGGCGCAAAAAGGGTAATTTTGGCGCGCGAATTAAGCTTTGAAGAAATTAAAGCCATCAAAGCCGCAACCGATGTAGAATTGGAAATTTTTATTCATGGCGCACTTTGCATTTGCTATTCCGGCCAATGCCTAATGAGCAGCTTAATAGGTGGACGCAGTGGTAATCGTGGCCGCTGCGCCCAGCCTTGTCGCCTGCCCTATCAGCTTTGCGATGCCGATGGCGATGCCCTTAATCCTAAGGAAACCGGGCGTCATCTGCTATCGCCTAAAGATTTGGTTGGCTATATGCGCCTGGACGAATTGCATGAATTGGGGCTTAGTTCTTGGAAAATCGAAGGGCGTATGAAAAAGCCCGAGTATGTGGCCACTGTTTGCCGCATTTATAGTGAACATTTAAACCTACTTAATCAAAGAAGAGTTATTTATTTGGAAGAAGAAGAGCAGCGCCAATTAATCCAGATGTTTAATCGCGATTATTGCCATGGCTATTGGGATGGCCCAAGCGGCGCTAAGATGATGAGCTTTAAGCGCCCCAATAATCGTGGTGTATTTATCGGTCGTATTCAAAGCCGCAGTAAGGACTATATCACCCTTAAGCTGGAGCAGAATTTGGGCTTAGGCGATGGCCTGGAAATTTGGGTTACCAATGGTGGCCGCAGCGGTTTAACTATCGACAAAATCATGGTTGATAATCAGCAGGTAACGCAGGCTTTTCCCGGCCAGAATGTATTAATTTACGCCCCCGATGGCAAGGTTGGCGATCGTATTTTTAAAACTTTTGATCATCAATTGCATCAAATTGCCCAGGAATCGTATAAAGATTTGCCTACAAAGCCCTTATATTTAAACTTAAAGGCACAGATAGGTGCGCCTTTGCAAATCAGTGTTCATGATGAAAAAGGCTTTGAGGCCGAAATTACTTCCGGCTATATAGTAGAAGAAGCCCTAAACAGCATGAGCGATTGGCAAACCGTGCAGGTGCAATTGGCTCGCTTAGGCGGCACAAACTACCACTTAGCCACCCTAGATGGCGAGATGGACGATGCGGTTATGCTACCGGCCTCGGTGCTAAATGCTTGCCGCCGCCAATTGGTGGCCGATTTAGAGGCCAAGGAGGCAGCTATTTTTGCTCGCCCTCAGCCCGAAATACCTAAATTATGGCCTTTAGCTGCTGCTCCTAAACATAATATCAAGCAAGTTACTATGGCAGCCCTAATCGACGACCCCTTTTGGGCGCTACGTTTAATTAGAGCCGGCATTAAAGATATTTATCTTAGCACCGATGCCTTTACCGGCAAGCAGCCAATCGACAATATCGACATAGCTGCGCTTTTAGCCAAAATTGCCGATACTGATGGCCGCCTAATTATCAATTTACCGCAAATAATCGGTGCTTTGGAAGAAGATACTTGGCTTAAACGTATTGCAAATTGGCAGCTAGCAGGCCTTAAAGCAATTCGGATTAATCATATTAGCCAGCTACAATTGCTTAAAAAAGCGGCTTGGCAGGGTGCTATTTTGGGTGGCCATGGCCTAAATATCCTTAATAGTCAAAACGCAGAATTTTTGTCTAAATCCCAGCTGGAAGCCATAACAATTTCCCCCGAGGCCGATTTGGCGCTATTGCGCACCTTAAGCGATAAGGGTGCCAAGCACGAAATTATGGCGCAAGGCGCAATGACAATGATGATCAGCCAATTCTGCACATTAGGCGCTTTACTGGGCGGCAAAAATGGCAATAATGCCTGCTCTGCCCCATGTAAACAATTAAAAGGCTATAGCTTACGGGATGAAAAAGGCTTTTTATTCCCGGTGCGCTCGGATAATGAATGCCGGATGCATATTTTTAATTCTAAGGAATTATGCCTACTTGATGAAATACCGGCTCTAATCCAGGCCGGCATTAGCCGCTATTGCCTAGATTTAAGGCTATATGACCAGGCCAAGGCCTATCGCTTAGCCGAAATTTATGGCATGGTCGCCAATGATATCTGGAATTTTGATCAGGCTAAAGAAAAAATTAAGCAAGTGATGGAGGATTTTACCAAAGGCCACTTACATAGAGGCGTATAACTATACAAAAAAAGGGGTTCTAAATGCAAGAAAAATCTTTACAGAAGCTGGAATATGATAAAATTTTGGCGCAATTGGCCAACTATACCGGCTTTGCTTTAAGCCGCGAGAAAGTTTTAGAATTACAGCCCAGCATATATGAGCAAGAGGCCAAGCAAAACTTGGCCGAAACCGATGAGGCGCGAGAAATTTTGCGCCTCTATCCTGCATTTACGCTGGGCGCATTATGGGATATCCGTGCGCCGTTAAAGCATTTGGAAATCGGCGGCATTTTGGAGGCCGAAAATCTTTTACATATTGCCGATTTTTGTCGGGCAGTGCGTCAAACCAAGTCTTTTTTTAGCGAGCTTAAGGGCAATTATCCGCAAATGAGCAGCATTGGCCATAGCCTAATGATTTTAAAAAGCGTAGAAAGCGCGGTAGAAAAATCGATTGGCGCCGATGGCCAAATCCTAGACCATGCCAGCGAGCGCTTAGCCCAGCTAAGGCGCAGGATGAGGCAAGCTTCGGAGCGGGTGCGCGAGCGTTTGGACAATTTAATTCGCAATCCTAATACCAATCGTTATTTGCAGGATAATATTGTAACCATGCGCGAAGGCCGCTATGTAGTGCCGGTTAAGCAAGAGTATCGGGCGCAGATAGCAGGGGTTGTGCATGATATGAGCAGCTCGGGGGCTACCTTATTTATCGAGCCAATGGCCGTGATGGAGCTTAATAATGAGCTTGCTCAATTAGGCCGCGAAGAGCAGGCCGAAATTGCCGCCATTTTGCGTGGTTTAAGCCTGCTAATCAATGGTTTTTGCGCCGAAATTAAGGCTAATTTGCAATTTATGGCGCATTTGGATTTTCTTTTAGCAAAAGGCAAGCTAAGCCATGCTATGGATGGCCTGGCGCCTAAAATTGTCAAAGGCGGGGCGATTAGGCTAAATCAGGCAAGGCATCCTTTAATCGATTCACACATTGTTGTACCAATAGATATAGTTTTAGATAATAAGCAAACAGCAATGATTATCACCGGCCCTAATACCGGCGGTAAAACGGTAAGCCTAAAAACAGTGGGCTTACTTACAGCAATGGCCTTATCAGGCCTGCATATCCCTGTTGATGAGGGCAGCATAATCTCGGTATTTAGCAATATCTTGGCCGATATTGGCGATGAGCAAAGCATAGAGCAAAGCCTAAGCACCTTTTCGGCTCACATGGTAAATATTGTGGACATTTTGGATATAGCGGATTATCAAAGCCTGGTCTTGCTGGACGAATTGGGAGCCGGCACCGACCCCACCGAAGGGGCGGCTTTGGCGATGGCGATTTTGGAAAATCTGCAAAAGCGTGGCCTACGCCTAGTGGCGACCACCCATTATAGCGAGCTAAAGGCCTTTGCCTATAACCATCCCGGCTTTATCAATGCCAGCGTGGAATTTGATGTAGCCACCCTAAGCCCCACCTATCGCCTGCTAATGGGCGTGCCCGGCAAAAGTAATGCTTTCGAGATTAGCCGCCGTTTGGGGCTAACCGAGCATATTATCGAGGCAGCCGGCGAATTTTTAAGCACAGAAGATGCCGAGGTAGCTGCACTTTTATCCAATTTAGAGGATTTAAGGCGCCAGGTAGCCCAAGAAAAGGAAGAGGCGGCCAAGGCGGCGGCTATCGTAACCGTGCGTGAAAAGAAGCTGCATGAGGCTAATCGTCAGGCCGAGGCTGATAAGATCAAGATTATCGAAAAAGCGCATCAGGATGCCAAAAAAATATTGGAAGAAACCTTGGCCAAAAGCAAGGGTATTTATCAAGATATCGTGGCCAAAGCTAAAAACGAGCAAGAAGCAACGCGCGCCTTTCAGGAGGCTCAGCGCAAGCTAAAAACGCTTAAACAGCAGCTAGAGGACGAATTACCTAAGCCAATAATGGCTGGCAGCGCCCCAAAAAATTTAAGTTTGGGCGATTATGTTTATTTGCCGAAATTGCGTCAGAAGGGCAATGTGATTACCCTACCCTTAAATGGCGAGGTAGGCGTGCAGATTGGCGCAATGAAATTGAAGGTTAAGCTGGATGAGCTGCGCCTAAGCGAGCCGGAGCCGGAAAAGCGGCCAACAATGCGTAAAGCGGCCAGTGGCAGCAGCATTGCCTTTAGCAAAGCGCAAAGCGTGGATATGGAGGTTAATTTACATGGCATGGACAGCCTCGATGCCCTGGATACGCTGGACAAATACATTGATGATGCATTTATTGCCGGTATTAAAACGGTGCGGATTAATCATGGTAAGGGTACGGGCGTACTTAAAAAGGTGGTTAAGGATTATTTGCGCAAGCATCGGCTGGTAAAGAGTTATCGTCAGGGTGATTATCATGAGGGTGGCATTGGGGTTACCATGGCCGAATTGGATTTATAAATGCCTAAACAAAATTAAAGGAGGAGGTAAAAATTATGGATAATGGTTATAATAATGGCAATCAGCAGGAGGGCAATGAAAATATCCCGCCTCATCTGCAGCATTTTTTTGATAAAAAAGGGGAATTAATGCGCGAAGCAAGGAAGATGCGCAGAATATGCATTGTTTATCGCCGGGAGCGAGTGGGTTTAATCATCATGGCCTGCATGACGCTTGGTTTGCTGAGCCCATTGCTAATACTGATGATGATGCGGGCTAAGCGTAGTGCAGCTAGGCTTGCGGTTATCAATCAGGAGCTAGAGCAGCTTGGAGTTAGCTATAAGGAAGAGTATATGCGTACCGAAGCTTATAATCATACCTATTCTGATTATACTCCGGGCCCCGGGGATTTGGGGACAAGCAGTTTTGATAGCAGCTGGGATAATATGGACAGTTATGGCGGCGATTTTGGCGGCTGGGACAGTTATGGCGGTTATGAAGGCGGCGACTATGATGGTGGCGGTTATGACGGCGGCGGCTATGATGGCGGTGGTTATGACGGCGGCGGCGGCGATGGCGGCGGCGACGGCGGCGGCGGCGACTAAAAAAGTAAAAGGTTTTTTGGTTCTTTTTTCCTCAAAAAAAGAACGC
>CAYJPF010000028.1:0-26954 GCA_964372025.1 uncultured Peptococcaceae bacterium
TTAAAAGATTAAGACCTTTGCTTTTTGTAAAAAGCAAAAGCAAAAACTTTTAGAAACGGAAATCTCTTTCGCCTTGTTTTATTTGCTCTATGTTTTTTTCGGCAATAGTGCGAATTTTTTCTTTGGGTACCCTTTTAATCTCTCTATTAATTAGATTAGTGCCCAGCTCTTTGCTGGTAGGTGAGGCATAATCCTCCAAATACTCCTGCAAAGTAATTAAAGCATTAGGATGACAGCAATTAAGGATTTGCCCGTTTTTACATAGCATCATAAAACGATCGCCGGTACGCCCTTCTCGATAACATGCCGTGCAAAAGCTGGGGATATGATCCAGCTCAATCAGCCACTGTACAATCTCGTCTAAGGTGCGCTGATCGCTAATATCAAATTGCGCCGTATTATCCTCGGCCATTTCGGCGCTGGAATAACCGCCCACAGTAGTCTTAGATCCACCGCTAATCTGCGATATCCCCAAACGTAATAACTTAGCTCGGCAAGCAGCACTCTCCCTGGTCGAAATAATCATCCCTGTATAAGGCACGCTTAAACGTATTACTGCCACAATTTTAGCAAAAGTGTCATCATCAATGCCATTGCTAAAACTATTGGGATCAATATCATCAGCCGGGCAAATTCTAGGCACGCTAATAGTATGCGGCCCCACTCCATAAGTAGCCTCCAAATGCTCACCATGCATCAAAAGGCCTGCTAGCTCGTAGCGGTATAGCTCCAAGCCAAATAATACGCCAATCCCTACATCATCAATGCCACCTTGCATGGCTCTGTCCATCGCCTCGGTATGATAATCATAATTATGCTTTGGCCCACTGGGATGCAGCTTTAAATAGCTTTCCTTATGATATGTTTCCTGAAAAAGAATATAGGTGCCAATTTCGGCCTCTTGCAGCTTGCGATAATTTTCTACCGTTGTAGCTGCGATATTAACATTTACCCTGCGAATAGCTCCGTTTTTATGCTTAATGCTATAAATGGTTTTGATACTTTCCAAAACATAATCAATTGAACATAGCTCGGGATGCTCGCCTGTCTCAATAGCCAGACGTTTATGACCCATATCTTGTAGGGCGATAACCTCGGCTTTTATTTCCTCTTGGCTTAGCTTTTTGCGAGCAATTTGCTTATTTTGCATATGATAAGGGCAATAAACGCAGCCGTTTATACAATAATTTGATAGATAAAGAGGCGCAAAAAGCACAATGCGATTACCGTAAAACTCCTGCTTAATCTGCTCGGCTAAGCTAAAAATTCTTTGCTGATACTTATCATTATCAGCATCCAAAAGCACTAAAGCTTCGCGATGGCTTAGCCCTTCTTTACGAGCCGCTTTGGCCAAAAGCTGCTCAATCAAATCATGATTATCTTTGTTTTGCTCGGCATAAGCTAAGGTATCCAAAATTTCCTGATGATTAATAAACTCCTCAGCCTTTGTAGATTTGGGGTTATAGGTGGGGCTTTTGATTTGTTCAGTCATATTAATTCTCCTTTGGATAATTATAGTCGCCACGTTGATTAACTACTTGATAGCCGATAGCAGCCATTTTAGCCTTGATAATATCACTTTCTTCGGCTGATGTTGCATTTTTATTATCATATAGCAAATAATGCTTACGCTGTTCGGCCGGGGTTAAATTGGGCATAATTACATTTGCGCCGGCCTTAATGCCCAGCTCCCAGCCATTATTATCTACGGTGCCCAAAGCCGTGGTGGCCGGCAATAATACCCGGGGCAATAATAATCTAATTAGGCTTAAGCAAAAAATTGTTTGCTCGGCACTGCCGCCTTTGGCTTTAGCCAGCGGGGTTTGATGATGCGGCAAAAAAGGGCCAATGCCTACCATTTGCGGCTTAAATTTGCTTAAAAACATAAAATCCTGCGCCAAAGTTTCGATGGTTTGGCCGGGCGATCCGATCATAAAGCCGCAACCTACCTGAAAACCGATTTGTTTAAGATTTTGCAGGCAATCGATACGATTTTTAAGGCTAAGATTAGCCGGATGCAGGCTTTGATAATGATCACTATCTGCGGTTTCATGCCGCAAAAGATAACGGTCGGCGCCGGCTGCATAATAGGCAGCATAGCTTTGAGCAGGCTTTTCGCCCAGGGATAAGGTTAAGGCGCAATCGGAAAAATTAGTTTTAATGGCCTTAATAATATCCACCATCCGCTCATCATTATAATAATTATCCTCGCCACCTTGCAAAACAAAGGTTCTTAAGCCCAGCTGATAGCCCCGTTGACAACAAGCCAAAATGGCTTCTTTATCCAGCCGATAGCGCTTTACCTGCCTATTGCTTAGCCTAATCCCGCAATAATAGCAATCATTATGGCAATAATTGCTAATTTCGATTAGCCCACGCAAATAAATATGATTATCATAATACTGATGACGAATTTGCAAAGCCTTGGCAAATAAAGCCGGCTTATCGATACGGTTTTCTGCCGCTAAAAGTTGTTGCCATTCATCAATACTTAAATACTGATCATTAGCTAATTTGGCAATTAATTGCTCGGGGGATTGTAGCATATTATCACACTTTCTGATTTTTAGAATACATGGCTTTGGCACTTACCTGTTCAATCATGCCCAGCTTACCGGCTAAAGAACTGGTAATATCTTCCGGGGCATCCATGATAATATTGATAATATTAATATTACGATTAGGATAAGGTAAGCCCATACGGCCAATAATATATTGGCCAAATTGATGTAATAAATCATTAACTTTTGTAATCGATTCTGCGCTTTCGATTATGATGCCAATAATCGCTATTCTGCTATTCATAATATCACCCTTTTGTAGCAAAAATAAAAGGAGCAATTCTTAAAAGAATGCTCCACAAATAGACGGATTAAAGATAATAATCCCTTAATGGCAGCTATTCCTTCACTTCAGATAAATTCTTGATGTTGGATTACTGATTAACTAATGTTTAACATCCGGGACAAACCCCAATGCTTCAACATCTTTATTATAACATGTATTTTTATAAAAAGCAATAGGCTTACAAAAAATAATTTTTGTAAGCCCTGGAGTTAACTATTTAAGCAAAGCGGCTATTTGCTAATCAGCAAAAATATCATCTTTGCCTTGTAATTGATCCAAGATACGATAATTGGTTAAGTCCGAAAAGAGGGGGGTTATCGAGATATATCCGCGATTAAAAACCTCTACATCGGTATTGCCTTCGCCTTTGGTATCGATTAAATCGCCACCTAGCCAATAATAGTTTTCGCCCTGCTCCGGCACGGGGTTGAACACATTCTCGTACCAGCGCCAACCCAAAGTAGCATAGGCTTTGCCTAAAATATCATCAGGCTTTAAGCCGGGCACATTGATATTAAGTAAGGTTTTGGGCAAAAAATTCTTTTTTTGCCATTTTAAGCAGCTAGCTGCCGCAAATTCGGCGGCCGCTTGATAATTTGCGCCTTGGCCCATTACCGAAACCGCCAGGGCAGGGTAGCCATATAGCAGGCCTTCCATCGCAGCCGATACCGTGCCCGAATAGATTACATCGGTGCCCAAATTAGGCCCATGATTAATGCCCGATACTACCATATCTAAATCATTTTTGATCAATTCTTCAATGCCTATTTTTACGCAATCGGCAGGTAAACCATGCACTTTCCAGGCTTTTACCGCAAAAGGCAGCTGATATTCTTCTACTTGCAAGGGCTTACGAATGGTAAGTCCATGGCCGGTACCGCTTTGCTCAATAGCAGGTGCTGCTACAAAAACATCGGCTATTTTAGACAACTCTTCACCAATTATCCTTAAGCCATCAGCCTGAATGCCATCATCATTGGCTAATAATATGCGCATAAATTCTCCTTTAGCAAAAGCCTATTTAATCAAGCCAAAACGGTCAAATGGCCAGTAACGAAGCACTACCTCGCCCTTAATATCATCTTCGTCGATAAAAGGATCATTCCAAGCATGGCTATCATTGCTGCGATTACGATTATCGCCCAGCATAAAATAGCTATTTTCCGGCACCTCTATCGGGCCGTATTCATAAAGCGGTGCTTCGGCTAAATAGGGCTCGTCAGTGGGTAGGCCATTGATATAAACCATATTATCTTTAACTTCAACCGTGTCGCCGGGAATAGCAATTACCCTTTTAAGCAGGTCGCTATCATCGGCCATTTCCTCGGGGCTGGCAAAAACTACCACATCGCCTCTTTGCGGCTCATCAAAATAATAGGCAAATTTAACCAAAATTACCCGATCATTGCCGGTAATAGTGGGATACATCGACTCGGTAGGAACTAAGCGGCTATCCACCACAAAGGTACGCAGTAAAACAGCAATTAAAATGGCCGAAATTACCACACTTAGTACATCCCTGATAAAGTACTTAAAGCCCTGCTTTTTTTCCTTCTCTTTGACGATTAATTGCTTTTCGCGCTGGGAGGTCGGTTTAGCCTTGGCGGCTTTTGCGGCATCTTTAGCGGCAGGCTCATCGCTTGGATTAGCAGATAAATCAAGATCGGGCATCGATTTGGCCAAAGCAGCCGCAAAAGTAGCAGCCGATTCGGCTTTGGCAGCCTCCTGCTCGGGGCTAAGGGCAATTATTTCTTCGTCGGCAGGTTCGCTATCTTGATCTGCAGCCGCAGCAGGATTTAAGTCGGCATTTTGCTCGCAGGCCAGCTCGGATTGGGGCTCGCTAGCTTGGATGGCGGCATTATCCTGCTCTTGGCTTATAGGCTCGCTTTTATCTTCGGCAATAGCCTCAGGAGCTGATTTGGCAGCGGCTTCAATTTCGGCAGCGGCAGCGGCTTCAATTTCGGCAGCGGCAGCGGCTTCAATTTCAGCAGCGGCTTCAGCTTCAGTATCAATTTCGGCATCAGTATTTGCATCAGCATCGGCTTCGGTTACAACCTCAACCTCGGTATCAACCTCGGTATCAACCTCGGTATCAACCTCGGTATCAACCTCGGTATCAATCTCGGTATCGGCTAGAATTTCAACCTCGGCATCAGCATCAACTTCGGCTGTGGCCGGGGTTTGAGTGGCTGAGGTTTTTTGGTCAATTATCGTGTTTAGCTCGGTATTTTGCTTGGCCTGGCCATTATTTGCTAATTTGTTTTTCTTTTTCATTATTTGCCCCTTATCTTAGTATTAGCGACATCGTTTCATTGCGGGTGACCACGCGGCTAAGTGCCCCTTATGGCCGATATTATGGTTATGCCGCGCATGCTCATCCATAAATGTTCGGCCTCTAAAACCGCCATTATCCCTTGCGGGTTTATGGTGGTGATCATGGCATCACAAACTTGAGTGATTACTCGTTATTATAATTGCAGACATGCAATAGCCTGCTTAAGCTTAGCTTTATCAAGTTGCTGATAATTATTCATAGATATTGTTAAAGTTAGAGCTAAAAGTACTATAACTATCATTATATTATTTTTCGGAAAAGCCGTCAAGGATAATTCGCAATTATTTAGAAATAATTTATTAAAAATTTAAAAAAGGCTATAAGCCTTTTGCCCCAACCACAGAGCAAATAAGCCTAAGCCCAGGCTAAGCACTATATAGCCGACGCTTAAAAATTTGCTGGTTGCGGCTAGTTGCCAAATATCTAAACCAAAGGTGGAAAATGTTGTAAAACCACCGCAAAGACCAATTTGCAGCATGGCCAAAATATCCTTATTAAAGGCGGTTTCGGCCTGGCCTAATTTAAAGAGGATGCCAATTAAAAAACAGCCCACAATATTAGCAATCATTGTAGGTAATGGCCAGCAAAAAATGGGGATTAAACTTAGCAAATAGCGCAAAACTGCGCCGATAAAGCCACCTAGGCCTATCAATAAACATTTATACATTATTATACCTTTGGGGGTTTATTTTACAAAAACTGCGGCTTTAGTGGGCAAATATTATATCTAAACATAATTGCCCTAAACAAGCATATATATAAGTATAGCCAAAAATTGGAGGTTTATTATGCTTAATAATCAGCAAGCAGCCAAGATTAATTGGCAAGGAATCTTGGCCATAGTGTACGGCTTAGCAGGTGCTTTGATTGTTCTGTTAATTTTATCTTTTGGGGGAAGTGCGCTTATTTATTTTTCCGATTTGCCCGAACAAAGCCTTTATTTAATAGCGGTAATTGTTAATTTAATTGCCATGTTTGGGGGCGGATTTTTGGCAGGCCGTAAAGGTCAAAATAAAGGCTTATGGCGTGGTTTAAGCGTAGGAGTGATTATGCTTTTGATTATGCTTTTTACCGGCAATTTAGGTTTAGAGCAAATGGCTGCTAAGGCCGGTTATTGCCTGCCTGCTGCCGCTTTAGGTGGCGTTTTTGGCATCCGTGATTAAGCCGCCGCCCAGCAATAGATCCTGATCATAAAAAACTGCGGCTTGACCGGGGGTAATTGCCTTTACCGGTTCATCAAAAATAACTTGGGCGCAATTGTCGGCTTTTAGGTGCACCGTGGCCATAGCCGGCGGCGATTTATAGCGAATTTTTACCTGCGCCCTAAAACTTTGGCCTAAAGGTTTGGCTAAATTAATATTGTTTAGCCAAGCTTGCTCGGCGCTAAGCTCTTGCTCAGTGCCCACTATTACTCGGTTTTGCGCGGTATCTAAGCCAATAATATAAGCCGGATAGCCCAAGGCCAAACCAAGCCCCTTACGCTGGCCAATTGTATAATTATACAGCCCCTGATGCTGCCCCAAAAGCTTACCGCTGCTATCAACCACCGCGCCGGATAAGGCCTTAAGATGGGGGCGGATAAAATCACGATAATCGCCTTTAATAAAGCAAATATCCTGACTATCTTTTTTTTGGGCTACACTTAGGCCGGCTTGATGCGCCTTGGCTCTGATCTCATCTTTGGTAAAATCGCTTAAAGGGAATAGGCAATGCTTTAAAATATCTTGGCCTAAATCATATAAAAAATAGGATTGATCTTTAGCCAAATAGGCGGCCTTAGCCAGCCGATAATTAGCCTGATCATCCTTAAAAAGGCGCACATAATGGCCGGTAGCTAAATAATAGCTATCGGTTTTGGCCATTAAAGGCCAAAAGCTGGGAAATTTTAAGCTGGGATTACATACCGTACAGGGATTAGGCGTTAAACCTAAGCCATAAGCCCGGATAAAAGGCTCGATTACCTTTTGCTTAAAAGCGGCTTTGCAATCGATAATATGATGCTTAATGCCCAGCTTAGCACAGATATCGGCCGCAGCTTGGGCGGCTTCTGCGCCTAAGCCTAAATCTAAGGTGGCAGCTTCTACCTGATAACCTTGTTCTAATAAAAGATAAGCGGCGGCCGAGGAATCCACGCCGCCACTTAAGGCTACTATAACTTTATTTTTATCTTTCATGGCTTATCTTTTCCGGCTTATTTGGCCTCGTAGTTTTTAATGGCTTCTCTTAAGGCATCGGCGGCTAAAACCGAGCAGTGAATTTTATGCTCGGGCAAACCACCCAAACGCGCAACTACCTGGTCATTAGTTAAAGCTTTAGCTTCTTCTAGGCTTAAACCTTTGGCCATTTCGGTAAGCATGCTGCTGGATGCTATTGCCGCAGCACAACCAAAAGTTTTAAACTTAATATCTTGAATAATATTATCCTCGATATCCAAATAAATAAAGGTGCTATCGCCGCAATCATGGCTTTGTACTTGGCCTATGGCATCTTTGCGCTCGCTTTCGCCAACATTGCGGGGATTATTAAAATGATCTATTACCAATT
Organism: uncultured Peptococcaceae bacterium; assembly: GCA_964372025.1. Lineage (GTDB taxonomy): Bacteria > Bacillota > Dehalobacteriia > UBA4068 > UBA4068 > CAYJBP01. The sequence goes on from CAYJPF010000028.1 coordinate 7,727, forward strand.
CATTATACATATAGATTGTCCTTTCCAAACTTTACAAGTTATTCTTAATTAATTCCTAGCGAGTTACTAGGGATATTGTAGCATGTCCGCTAATATTTGTCAACTATAAAATAAAAATAATTATTAATTAGGATCATCGGGGTAAATGCCCACCTCTATCGATTGCATGGTTTGGGCATTGCCTAGGCGCAAAGCCAGCTCTTTGGCAATTTTTTTATGCTTGGCCGCCTGATTAAAATTGCCTAAGCTAAGCTCGATTTTGGCAGCATGCATTTGAGCCTTGGTTTTGCCCCAGGCGGTATTGGTAAGATTAAACCATTCCAAGGCGGTATTATTATAAGTGCGCGCCTCCTCGAAGCGCTCTAGATTATGCAGGGCTTTAGAGGCATTTACATAAAAAACCGCCAGGCCATTGGTGATAATTTTTTGATCGCAAACCTTAATTGCCAAATCATAGTATTCGAAGGCCTTGGCCGGCTCGCCGCAAAAAAAGTAGCAATTGCCTAAATAATTATAGCAAGCAGCCAAGTTGATGGTTGGGATATAGTTATGCTGCTTAATCAGCTCGATAGTATCTACTAAAATTTGCCGGGCTTTATCATATTGCTTTTGTTTTAGCCAATACAGGCCTTCTAAGCGCATAATATGGCTGATATTGGCATAATCATCGCCGGACATGTTTAAAACTAGCTTAATTTTATCCAAATATTGGCGCATAATTGCTAAATCGCCCACCTGAATACCATAAAATAGCATTTGCTTATAATTATTGATAATATAATTATGCGCCTGCAATTGCTCGGCTATACTTAGGCTTAATTTGATATTGCTAAGCCCCAAATCATATTCGCAGCTATAAATATAATAGCGCCCCAAGATAAAATGAATGCGCATTTTAATCTCTTTAACTTGCTTATCGCTATCATCTAAGGCATCGATTTGGCCGGTAATTTTGATTAAATTATGCTCGTCGGTAAAAGAATCATTGCTTAAATCATGCCAGTTTAAATTGCCCATTACGCTGGGATAAACCTCATGCGACATATAATAAAAATCTTCCAAATACTGCGATTTATAATGGAAGGTTTTAATTTTATCATTGCTTTGATTAAAATGATAAATAAGCTTAGAATAAAGGCTTTTGTTTTGGCGGCTATCGCTTAAAAATTCTTTTTCATAATCGCAGGCAATTTTTTTATGCCAAAGCTGACGGCGGCCTAAAGAGATGCTTTCGTGCACATAATCCCTAATTTTTAAATGGGTAAAGCTATAGTAAATATCATTATTGATAATTTGCTCTTTGATTAGCTTTTTGGCCATCAAATTTTCTAAAATCTCAAAAATTTCTAGCTCTACCAGGGGGAAGAACATTTTTAGCTCGGTTATGGTAATTGGCTCGCTGTATAGGGATATGGTTTCCAGCAAATCTTTTTCGGGCTTGTTTAAGTCGATTAAGCGGCTTTTGATAATATGAGCGGTTTTGGCCGATATTTTTTGGCTATAACCATGCTCTTGAATTACCTGCAATAATTCGGTTATAAAAAGAGCATTGCCCTCGGTATCTTTATAGATATTGGCAATTAAAGGGCCTGCTAAATTAAGCTTTTTGGCCTCGACAATGCTTTTAGTTTCTTCAAAGGTAAAGCGGGACAAATAAATTTCCTTAACCAGGCCTTTGATGGCTAGCGGCACAATAAAATGCTCCAAATCCATGCTATAATCATCACGATAATTGGCCAGCAAAATAATATTATCGGCTTGCGAGCTAAAAAGCAAATTGCTTAGCTGATGCAAGCTGGCCTTATCTGCCCATTGCAAATCGTCGATAATTAATAGCACTTTGCGGCCGGCAATTAATTGCTGCCAGATATCATTGATGGCATGGCTGGCCAAATTGCCGTATTTTTCCTGCAATTGTTCGATACTAAGATTATTATTATCTACTTGGCCAAAAGATTTTTGCATGGAATCGGCTATGCTATGCCAGGTTTTTAAATAAAAATTATGATCGACATAAAGGCAGGTATGATAGATGATATCAAAATTATATATCTGGGCCATTTGCTTGGCATGATCGATTAAACTGGTTTTGCCAACCCCGGCTTCGCCGGCAATGATTATCGATTGCGCCGCACCGCCCATAAAGTTTTTAAAATTTTGATCGATGCTAAAAATTTCCTCATAGCGACCAAAAAAGAACTGACCATTATCATGGGCGGCATTAGTTTCTTTTAAAGCTAAGATGGTGGCAAATAATTGTTCGGTTTTTTCGTCGGGGCTTTCGCCCAAATCCTCGTTTAGCACCTCTAAAAGCTCATAATAAAGTTTGATGGCTAAATTGTATTGGCCACATTCGGCATAGGCTTGCATTAAATTACGATAAACTTCTTCATTATATAAATCATTTTGCAAAAGGATGGCCGCATATTTTTTAATATTTTCCAAATCCTTTTTGCTAAGCATTTGCTCTAAATTTTCCTGCAAGGAATTGATATACATGCTTTTATAATAGGCGCGAATTTCCTCGCACCAATTATCAAATTCCAGGCAATTTTTAATATAAAAATAGGAAAGAAAATCGCCGCTATAAAGGCTGATAATATTTTCGCTATTGATTTTTTCGATATCAATTTCGATATCAATTTGCGGGTTTAGGCTAATTAGCGAATTGCCGGTTAGGATTAGAATATCCTTGCCAAAAATCTTTTTTATCTTATATATAACATCGCGTAAATTCTTTTTGGCGCCTTTTTCATCATTATTGCCCCATAAGATGCTGATAACCTCGTTGCGGCTTACCGATTTTTTTACACAAAGATAGTAAAAAAAGCCTTCGGCCTTGCGATAAGGGAAGATGATATTTTCGCCATTTAGGCTAATAGAGGGCATATTTAGCAAAGTAGCCTTAATTTTTATATTATCTAACATGATATCCTCCCTGATAATCTTATTTAACATTGCATATATTATATCTTGCAAGCTAAATTCCTGCAATTTAAGCTTTAAAACTATTGTACCATAAAACGTCTATAAAATAAATGGCGTTTTTTTTTAAAAATTTAGTTAAAGGCAAATTTTAAGACGTTTTATCGACAGCTATTTGATATAATAGGCATGTAAGCTAATTAAAAGCACTATGCTTTATAAATAAGGAGGAAGTTTTACTATGGCAAATGCAGAAGTTTTATACTCGGTTAAGGCTCAACGTGGCGACACTTTACGCTGCAAGGGCTGGAAGCAAGAAACTATTTTAAGAATGCTCGAAAACAATATGGAGAATGCCGAAATTCCGGAATTGCTAATTATTTATGGTGGTAATGGTAAATGCGCCCGTAACTGGGAATCCTATCATGCTATTGTTAAATCCTTAAAAGAATTGGAAAATGACGAAACTTTAGTAGTTCAATCCGGTATGCCGGTTGCTATTTTCCGCACCCATGAATTAGCTCCTCGTGTAGTTATGGCTACCACCAATATCATGAAGGCCACCTGGGAAACCTTCTATGATTTACAAGATAAAAACTTGACCATGTTTGCTAACTATACCGCAGCTCCTTGGGAATATATTGGTACTCAGGGCGTTATCCAAGGCACTTTCGAAACCTTGTCGGCTATTGCCATCAAGAGCTTCAATAATGATTTAGCAGGCCGCATCTACTTAACCGCCGGTGCCGGCGGCATGGGTGGTAATCAAACTTGGGCCATGAAAATGCATGGCGGCGTAGCCATTGTTATTGATGCCGATGAAAGAATTATCAAAAGACGTATCGAAAAGAATTATATGGATAAAATGGTTTATTCCTTGGATGAAGCCATTGCGCTTGCTAAAGAAGCTGCCGCTAAAAAAGAGCCTTTGGGCATCGGCGTAGTTGGTAATGCTGCCGACTTATTCGAAGAAGTTGTAAAACGTGATGATTTCCTTCCCGATATCTGCAGCGAAATGTGCCCCTGCCATGACCCGATCTCCTATATCCCTTCCGGTTATACCGGCGAAGAGGCTGATGAGTATCGTGGCCGCGATCGTATCGCTTATTTAAAAGAAGCTCGCGAAACCATGAAGCGTCAATTAAGAGCTATGATTGCCTTAAAGAAAAAAGGCGTTGAAGTATTCGAATATGGTACCAGTATCCGTAAAGAGTGTATGGATGCCGGCATGCCTAAAGAAGAAGCCAATCAAATCGAAGGTTTCGTAGCTGCTTATATTCGTCCTTTATTCTGCGAAGGCCGTGGTCCTTTCCGCTGGACTTGCGTTTCCGGCGAAGCTTCCGACCTTGCTCGCTTAGATGATTTGGCCTTAGAAATCTGCGCCGGCGACCCCTTAGTAGAGCGTTGGATTAAATTGGCTCGTCAACATTTGCCGATCGAAGCTTTACCGGCCAGAATTTGCTATATGGGCTTTGGTCAGCGCAAGCGCTTTGCTTTAGCCGTTAATGAATTGATTGCTAAAGGCGAAGTTAAAGGCCCGGTTGGTTTCTCTCGTGATAACTTGGATTCCGGTTCTATCGTTAACCCCACCTTCGAATCCGAAAATATGCTGGATGGCGGCGATTTAATCTCCGACTGGCCTTATCTAAATGCGCTGCTTAACTGCGCTGCTATGTGCGATTTGATTGCTATCCAAGCTAACTATTCGATGGGCGAGGCCGTTCATACCGGTGTAACCATGATTGCCGATGGTAGCGAAGATGCCGCTTTACGTTTATCCAGAGCTATGGTTGTAGATTCCGGTATCGGTGTTGTGCGCCATGCTCAAGCCGGCTATCAAATTGCTCGCGATGTTTGCGAAGGCAAAGGCAATCTTACCGAAGAAAGCATCAAAATCCCGCTGTGGTGGGAGCCGGCCGATAAAGTTACCTTTGGTCCTAAGGGCGTACATGTACGCTAAACCAAATTATACTTGTAATAGGCTAAAAAATAGTTTATAATAGTAGTAAATTTCAGGCAAAAACTGCTTAGCGGTTTTTGCCTGTGGTTTATCCAAATCGAATAAAACCGAGGTGACTTATGCAAAATATTTTGATTAAAAATGCCGCCAGCGTATTAACAATGAGCGGTGCCAAAACCGGCGAAATTGGCCAATTAAAAAATACTTCGCTATGGATTAAGGATGGTATTATCCAAGCTATCGGTAGCGATGAGGAAATTAGCGCCCTAATTAAAGATCAAAGATTAGATGCGATGATCGATGGCCATGGCAAAACGGTTTTGCCCGGCTTTGTCGATTGCCATACCCATGTGCTATTTGGCCAATCCAGGGTAGCCGAATATGCGGTTAAGCTTACCGATACCAATCCCGAAACTTTGGCTAAAATGGGTATCGAAACCGGCATTTATGCCTCGGTTAATCTAACCCGCTCTTTATCGGCGCCGGAAATTTTGGCGCAAACCGAGCATAGGCTGATAGCCATGCTTTTAAGCGGCTCTACCACGGTAGAGAGCAAAAGCGGCTATGCCTTAACCGCCCCCGGCGAAATTAATATGCTTTATATGAACAAAACCCTTAATGAAAGATTGCCGCTAGATATTATCTCTACCTTTTTGGGTGCCCATGGTTGGCCGGCCGATATGAGCAAGGCCGATTATATCAAGGTATTAACCGAGCAAATGATACCGCAAGTGGCGGCCGAAAAGCTGGCTAAATTTTGTGATATTTGGTGCGATGATGGCTATTATACGGCCGAAGAATCGGAACTGGTACTGGGCAAAGGCGCCGAATACGGCCTAATTCCCCGTATTCATACCGATGCTTATTCTTATGTAGGCGGCTCGGATTTGGCCATTAAAATGAAAATGGCCTCGGCCGATCATCTAAATTATGCGCCGCCCGGCATGTTCGAGCGTTTGGCAGCCGCCGATGTGGTAGGCGTATTTTTGCCGGCCACCGAGTTTGCGGTAAATCATCCTTTGCCTGCCAAACCGGCCGAGATGATTAAAGCCGGCATGACCCTAGCCCTAGCCAGCAATTGCTGCCCCGGTAGCTGGGTAGAGAGCATGCAATTTGTTATCGTTTTGGCTTGCCGTTTATATGGCCTAAGCCCCGAGCAAGCCTTGCATGCAGCCACCTATGGTGGCGCTAAAGCCTTGCGTCTGGAGGATCGAGGCTGCCTAAAAGTGGGCGCTAAGGCCGATATTCAGGTATGGCAAACCGATAATTATCAAGATGTTACCTATAAATATGGCGCCAATTTAGTAGAAACCGTGCTTAAAGATGGCAAGATAGTGGTGCATCGTGGTAAATTGATTGGCTAATTACCGGCTAATTTTTGGCTGATTGCAAGCTATTAACTTAAAAACAGCCACTGAATTTTGGCCTAAGTATACTGCTTATGATGGGTAGTTAGCTTAATTATTTTAATTTTCTGTCTTTAAAGGAAAAGAAGATTTAATGACTAAATAACAAGTAGTTTAAAAACAAACCTAATTTAAGGAGGAAGTTTAATGAAAGTTTTATTAGGAGAAGTTAATATCAGCGAAGGCAGCAATCTGCAAACTTTAGATGCTTGCAAAGCTGCTGTTTTAAGTGTAGAGGGTGTAGAATTAATCGATTTTAATGCCGATGCCGACCATAATCGTACCGTATTCACCTTTAAAGGCGAGGCTTATGATGTTTTGGAAGCTGCTAAAAGATTAGCCCAAAAGGCTATCGAATTAATCGACATGACCACTCATACCGGCAGCCATCCCCGCATGGGTGCGGTGGATGTTGCTCCTTTTATCCCGGTTAAAGGCATCGAAGTTGCCGAGGCCGTGGAAATTGCCAAGCAATTTGGCGCTTATGTAGGCAGCCTTGGCATGCCGGTATTCTATTATGAAGAAGCTGCTACCTGCGAGGCTCGCAAAAGCTTAGTAGCTATCCGCAAAGGCCAATACGAAGCCTTAGCCGAAAAAATGACCAAGCCCGAATGGAAGCCCGATGAAGGCCCGCATGCCTTTGTACCTAAAAGCGGTGCTATGGTAACCGGTGTTCGTTTCCCCTTGGTGGCTTTTAATATCAATTTCCGCACCGAGGATATCGATGCTGTTAAAAAGATTGTAGCAATGGTAAGGGGGGCTGCCGGCGGTTATCAGCATGTACGCGCTATAGCCTTGCCTTTGGAAGATAAAAAGATGGTTCAATTATCGATGAATTTAACCAATTATGAAAAAACCCCGATTCATCGTGTATTCGAAACTATCAAAAGCGAAGCTAATGCCTTAAACTTGATTATCGATAGCAGCGAATTAGTAGGCCCGGTACCGATTTATGCCTTCGAAGATTTGCTAAAATTCTATATCAAATTAGACGGCTTTTCGATGGAGCAAGTTTATTCTTAAGTTTTAATCATCTGCCAAATAGGCTAAAAATATCCCCCAACCGCTTGACGCGATGGGGGATATCTGTTATAATTTATTTAAGTAGGATTGCTGCTTTTGGTTGGGCGGCTAGTCCTAAATAATTTAGTAAAACCGCTTAAATTACCAAATTTAAGCGGTTTCGTCATGTAATTTGCATTTTTTTTAAAAAAATTGCCAAAAACTATTGCAATTTTGGCTTATATATTGTATGATTATTTGTGGCACAAAATACACACGGTGTGGTTTATTTGCCCCAGTGCCGTCTTTGCGGTGGGTAAAATTTAAGCACCGGTGGAAAACAAATTTGAGGAGGAACTAAAATGGCAGTAATTTCAATGAAGCAACTTTTAGAAGCAGGGGTGCATTTTGGGCATCAAACTCGTCGCTGGAACCCCAAAATGGGCAAGTATATCTTTACCGAGCGTAATGGTATCTATATTATCGACCTGCAAAAAACCGTTCACAAGGTGGACGAGGCTTACAATTTCATCCGTTCGGTTGCCGCCGAAGGCAAATCGGTACTTTTTGTAGGCACCAAAAAACAAGCCCAAGATTCGATCAAAGAAGAAGCTATCCGCAGCGGTCAATACTTTGTTAACGAGCGCTGGTTAGGCGGTATGCTTACCAATTTCCCCACCATTCAAAAGCGTATCGATTATTTGCGCTCTTTAGAAAAAATGGAAGAAGATGGCACCTTCGATTTATTACCCAAAAAAGAAGTATCCCAGCTTAAAGGCGAAAAAGCTAAATTAGAGCGCTTTTTAGGCGGGATTAAAGATATGCGTCGTTTACCCGGGGCTTTATTTGTAGTAGATCCCCGCAAAGAGCGCATTGCCATTGCCGAAGCTCGTTTGCTTAAAATCCCGATTGTGGCGATTGTAGATACCAACTGCGATCCCGATGAAGTGGATTATGTTATCCCCGGTAATGATGATGCTATCCGCGCTGTTAAATTATTGGCTGCTAAAATGGCCGATGCTATTATCGAAGCCCGTCAAGGTATGGATGCCGTAGAGGCCGAAGCCCAGGTAGATAATAGTGCCGACGAAATGGCCAAAGTAGACGAAGCATAAATTATAATCAATCTAAATTAAGCAAATTTTAGGAGGATAAAAATGGCTCAGATAACTGCACAAATGGTTAAAGAATTAAGAGAAAGAACCGGCGCCGGTATGATGGATTGCAAAAAAGCCTTAGCCGAATCGGCAGGCGATACCGAAAAAGCCGTTGATTATTTACGCGAAAAAGGCCTAGCTGCCGCTGCTAAAAAAGCCGGCCGTATTGCTGCCGAAGGCGTTGTAGAATCCTATATCCACGGTGGTGGCCGCATTGGTGTTTTGGTAGAAGTTAACTGCGAAACCGACTTTGTTGCCAAAACCCCCGAATACAAAGAATTTTGCCGCGATATTGCCATGCAAATTGCTGCTTCTAATCCGGAATATGTTCGTCGCGAAGAAGTTCCGGCCGAAGTTATCGAGCATGAGCGCGCTATTGCTAAGGCTCAAGCCCTAAACGATGGCAAACCGGAAAAAATCGTTGATAAAATCATGGATGGCCGTATCGAAAAATATTATAAAGAAGTTTGCCTTATGGAGCAAACCTTTATTAAAGACGGCGATAAAACCGTTAATGATATCGTAACCGAAAAAGTTGCTAAAATCGGCGAAAATATTTCTATCCGTCGTTTTGCTCGCTTTGCCGTTGGCGAAGGCATCGAGAAAAAGGAAAGCAATTTGGCCGAAGAAGTAGCTGCAATGCAAAAATAATTTTATAAGGCGGAGTAATTATTTGCTTCGCCTTATTTTATAGTACCGGTGCTTGCAATAGTTAAGGGAGGTGTAGCGATGACAGAACATGAAAAGTCGAAGTTTAAGCGGGTGATTTTAAAAATCAGCGGCGAATCTTTAGCCGGCGATGCCGGTTATGGTATCGAGCAACATACTTTAGCCCATATTGCTCATCAATTACAAGAAGTAAATGAATTAGGCGTAGAGGTTGCTATTGTAGTTGGTGGCGGTAATATTTGGCGCGGCATTGCCGGCAGCGATCAGGGTATGGATCGGGCTACGGCCGATTATATGGGTATGCTGGCTACAATTATGAATTCCCTGGCTTTGCAAGATGCCCTCGAAACCAATGGCGTGCCCTCGCGCGTGCAAACTGCAATCGAGATGCGTCAGGTGGCCGAGCCTTATATTAGGCGTCGTGCTATTCGCCATCTGGAAAAAAAGCGTATTGTTATCTTTTCTTCCGGCACCGGCAACCCTTATTTTTCCACCGATACCACTGCGGCCCTTAGAGCTGCCGAAATCGGTGCCGAAGTTATCTTAATGGCCAAAAAAGTAGATGGCGTTTATGATAGCGATCCTAAACTTAACCCCAATGCCAAGTTTTTTGATCATCTTACCTATTTAGATATTTTAAACAAGGGCTTAAAGGTTATGGATTCTACCGCTACATCTTTATGCATGGATAATAAAATACCCTTGGTTGTCTTTAATATTAATGGTGATGGCAATATCAAAAGAGCTGTTTTAGGCGAAAAAATAGGTACTTATGTAGGAGGCGATAATCATGATTAAACAGGTACTCGATAATGCTACAAATAAAATGGATAAAACCATCGACAATTTAGTGCGCGAATATACTACCCTTAGGGCAGGCCGTGCCAATCCTGCTTTACTCGATAATATTTTAGTCGATTTTTATGGCACACCTACCCCTATTAATCAAACATCTAATATTTCTTGTCCCGAGCCACGTTTAATTTTGGTTCAGCCTTGGGATAAAAATACTTTGGGTGCTATCGAAAAAGGCATTCTTAAATCCGATTTAGGGATTACCCCTAATAATGATGGTACTGTAATTCGTTTAAGCATACCGCAATTAACCGAGGAGCGTCGTAAAGAATTGGTTAAGGCTTGCGGCAAAAAAGCTGAAGAGGCCAAGGTTGCTATTCGCAATATTCGTCGCGACTTAAACGACGAGATTAAGGCCTTAGAAAAGGCTAAAGAGGTATCCGAGGACGAGAGCAAAAAAGCCTTAGACGATGCTCAAAAGCTTACCGATAAATATATCAAAAAAACCGATGAAGCCTTGGCTAAAAAAGAGGCAGAAATTATGGAAGTTTAATTGACAATCTTCCAATCTTGATGTATTATGTAATTAGTTCTTTCACTACGTGTAAAGGAGGTGTAATTATGGCTTATGTTATCAGTGAAGAGTGCTTAGCTTGCGGCGCTTGCTTAGCAGAATGTCCCAGCGAGGCTATTCAAGAAGGTGATATTTATACCATTACCGATGAGTGCATCGAATGTGGTGCATGTGTAGATGCATGTCCTGCCGGCGCTATTAGCGAAGGTTAATCTATAATTACTCCAAAAAGAGCTATCGCAGTTTTGCGATAGCTCTTTTTATTGCAAATAACTGCTGACTAAAACTTTTGGTATAGGCTTTTACTCCCATAATAACTTTGGCTTAAAATCTAATCTGTCCGAGCTGATATTGATTAGCTTCATGCCCTCATATTGCTCCGGTGGCAAATTCTTGGCCTCAAATCCGTGAATATGCCCGTATATGCATATTTCTACCTCATACCTTGCCAATAAAGCCAGCATCTCATTATAGCCATCAGCCGCCACCATCGGCGGATAATGCAACATCGCCACCAAGGGCTGCTTTAATTTTGCTCCCTCCTCCAAGGCCATCGTCATCCGCAATACCTCACGAGCAAAAATTTTGTCATCCTCCGCCGCCCTATAATCAGGATGATCCGGGCTAAGCCAACCACGGCTGCCACAAACCGTTTTGCCGCAGGCATTATAACTGCTAAATTGCAATGCATGACAATTAGGCGGCAGTTCGCGCCTTAATTGGCCAATCCCTTGCCACCAATAATCATGATTGCCTTTGCTTAAAATTATCTGCCCCGGTAATTGACTCAAAAAATCAAAATCCCAAAAAATTTCGTCCATCGTCATCGCCCAGGATATATCGCCGGCCACCAATACATAATCCTCCGGCTTGATAATTTCGCACCAATTATCATATATTTTTTGATAATAATCCTGCCAATGACTACCAAAAATATCCATCGGCTTATAAGACTCAACAGCCAGACCACTTCTAAAAGGAGCAGCCAAAGATAAATGCAAATCGGCTAAACCATATACCGCCATAATTTCTCCTTATAATTTACTCAAACGGTACTTAAAGTAGGTATTTGTAGACAATAAAAATAATTGCAATATGCAATACAATGCTTAAAATATAGATTATGCTAAAATAGGATTTACGGGTTTTATGATTAAATGCCTTCATCCCCAATAAGCCACCAACCATGCCGCCGGCTAGGCCTAAAAGCAAAAGACGCTTTTCCGGCAGGCGGCGTTTATCGGCTTTAGCACAATGCTTATCATAGGCCATAAAAATAAATAGCAATAGATTTAAGGCAGCATAATAGCTGCCTATAATTATAAGTAAAAGCTGATATTCTATCATAAATTATCCCTGTTTTCCAAAGCATAAATTATTAGCTGCTCTTGATTTACCAATACTTGTTCAAGATCTAAATCCCAGGCCAAGGGCGCTAAATTTGGTTTAAAAGTTAAGGCCTCATTAAGGCGATTTTGTAATTGATCAGTCATTATCAATGCTTCCATTTGCCAACTGTTTAGCTTTAACTGTATTTGTTGATCAATAATTTGCGGCTTGCAATTTAATAGTATGGTTTGTTGCTTGCCGGCTAAATCAATACGGCCAATAATATCCAAACTTTGCTCGCCAATCGTAATTCCACTGATCAAAATTTGGCTTTGAATAGTGTTTAAATATTTAACTAAGGCTGCCTCTGTCCAGTATAAGCTTAAATAAATCGGCTGCGCTTCGGTAGTCATTAATTGGCCATTGCGTAAATAATTTAGCACATTATTTTGCGCCCATTTAGCTTCTAATTTTGTTAAATTAAGTAGACTATTTTGATTGGTAATTATGCTAATATCCAGGCTATCGGCATAGCCGCCAAAAATTTTAAATACCGGCATCGCTTTTAAATCGGCGCTAATGCTCTCGGCGGCTAAGGCTTCGCCTAAACTGCTACGAATAGCCGATTCGGCCGCAAAAGGCAAAAAAATCTGCAAGAAAATTAAGCCAAAAATGATAAATAAAATTATCATTGTCGAGCGCCTTGCTAAAAACTTGAATTTTTTTCGCTCCTGCTCAAAGCGGGCTTTTAAAGGATTGCTTTTTGCCTGAAAATGAGAATTAGCCATAATTACCTCCGCCTAAAAGTCGGTATTAATATATTTGCGCAAATAAGCGCCGATAAAAGCATCCAATTCGCCATCCATAACCGCATCGGTATTGCCGATTTCGGTATTAGTGCGATGGTCTTTTACCAGGCGATACGGCTGAAAAACATAAGAACGTATCTGGCTGCCCCAGCCAATTTCTTGCTGCTCGCCACGCAAAGCGGCAAGCTCTTGCTCTTGGGCCCTAATTTTTTGCTCCAATAATTTGGCCAGCAGCATCTGCATGGCCTTCTCTTTATTCATATGCTGCGAACGCTCGTTTTGGCATTGCACCACAATGCCGCTGGGCAAATGGGTAATTCGTACCGCCGAATCGGTTTTATTCAAATGCTGGCCACCCTTGCCCGAGCTGCGATAAGTATCAATCCGCAAATCGTCGGCCTCTACCTGCACCGCATCTTCGCTGCTAACCTTGGGCATCACATCTACCGAAGCAAAAGAGGTATGGCGGCGGCTTTGGGTATCAAAAGGCGAAATCCGCACCAAACGATGCACACCCCGTTCGCCCTTTAAATAGCCATAAGCATTTAGGCCATTTATGCCTAAAGTTACACTTTTTATGCCACCTTCATCGGCTGCTAAACTGTCCAAAATCTCCACCTTATAGCCATGACGTTCGGCATAACGGGTATACATTCTTAAAAGCATTTCTGTCCAATCCTGGGCTTCCAGGCCGCCGGCGCCGGCATGCAAAGACATGATGGCCTCGTTTTGATCATAAGGCCCACTTAAAAGCAGCGATAATTCCAAGGCTGCCAATTTAGGTTGCAAATTTTTAAGGATTAAGCCGGCCTCTTTGGCTAATTCATGATCCTCGCTTTCGGCCATTAATTCAAAAATAGTTTCGGCTTCGCTTAAATCATGCTCCAAGCCCTGGTATTTTTTGATCAAATCTTGCTTTTTATTTAGTAAATCAATAATTTCCTGCGCTTTTGATCGATCATTCCAAAAATCGGGGGCAAATGTTTGCTCTTCTAAAGCTGCCGCCTCATTTTTTTTGGCAGCAATGTCAAAGAGACCCCCTTAAATCTGCCAGCCTGGCCTGGCAATTGCTTAAAATTTCTTTAATTTCTTCAATGAGGATCATGCTCATTTTGTTTTACTCCTTATCTTAGCCACCAGTGCCAAATAGTTGATTAAAGCTTAAAAGGGGAGCTAGCCCCCCTTTTTATAATATTCCCTAATTATTGGCTGCGCCGCAGCAATTTTTGTATTTTTTGCCACTGCCGCAAGGGCAGGGGCTATTGCGGCCGATTTTTTCGGCCTCGGCTTTGCGAATCGGCTGCTTTTTAGCCGGCGCATTTTGGCCACGGTTGGTAGTGCCGGTATGCTCTTTGGGTTTTTCGACCATCTCGGCAAATAAGCATAAACGCGATACTTCGTATTGAATTTCGGTAATCATTTCCTGGAACATATTATAGGCTTCATTACGATATTCAATCAAGGGGTCACGCTGGCCATATGCGCGCAGGCCAATGCCTTGGCGCAATTGATCCATCGCATCCAAATGCGCCATCCATTTGCTGTCTACGGTGCGCAAAATTACGGTATGCTCCAATTGCTTGATAATTTCCTCGCCCAATTGCTCGGTTTTTTGCTGATAATGATTAAAAGCCTTATCCTTAAGCAATTGCTCAATTTCCTCTTTAGTTAGGCGCTTTAGCTCGTCTTCGGTGGGCAAAGGTTGGGGAATTAAGGGCCCCATTTCGCCAATTAAGGCAGCTAAATCCCATTCTTCGGGGAAGGCACTTGTTGTCGCATAAGGTTCGATTAAACTTACAACACTTGTTTCGATCATCCCCAGCACGCTTTGATGGGTATTTTTATCTTCCAAAGCCTGACGACGCTCTTTATAGATAATTTCCCTTTGCTGATTCATCACATCATCATAATTAAGCACATTTTTACGGATATCGAAGAAGCGCTCTTCAACTCGTTTTTGCGCCGATTCAATCGAGCGGCTAACCATGGCCGAATCGATGGCTGTATCATCGCTCATGCCCACCTTATCCATGATATTGCGAATGCTTTCGCCGCCAAAATGACGCACCAAATCATCCTCCAGCGAGATATAAAAGCGCGAAGTACCCGGATCGCCCTGACGCCCGGCACGGCCACGTAGCTGATTATCGATACGCCTGCTATCATGGCGTTCGGTGCCGATAATATACAGGCCGCCCAAATCCTTAACGGCCTGGTACTGGGCTTGGGTTTGGCTGCGATAGCTTTCGATTAAATCTTTACGTTCCTGATCGCTATATTCATGCTCGCTATTTTTGGCCATTTCCTGATTGGCCATAAATTCGGGGTTGCCGCCCAGCATAATATCGGTACCACGGCCGGCCATATTGGTGGCGATGGTGATGGCATTTTGATGGCCGGCTTGGGCGATAATTTCGGCCTCTTTTTCATGATATTTGGCATTAAGCACCTGATGCGGCAGGCCACGCTTTTGCAAAAGCTTAGCTAAATGCTCGGATTTGGCAATCGAAACCGTGCCCACCAAAATTGGGCGGCCGCTTTGATGCTCTTTGATAATATCTTCAACCACCGCATTATATTTGCCGGCCTCGGTGCGATAAATAATATCCGGCTCATCCTTGCGCTGCATTGGCAAATTGGTGGGAATTTCCACCACGTCCAGATTATAAATCTTGCGGAATTCATCTTCTTCGGTGCGAGCGGTACCGGTCATGCCTGCTAGGCGCTCATACATCCTAAAATAATTCTGGAAGGTGATGGTAGCTAAAGTGCGGCTTTCGCGTTCTACCTTAACGCCTTCTTTGGCCTCGATCGACTGATGCAAGCCCTCGCTATAGCGGCGGCCAAACATCAAGCGGCCGGTAAACTCGTCTACAATAATTACCTGGCCATCTTTAACCACATAATCGCGATCTTTTTTATATAAAGTATGCGCCTTTAAGGCCTGGTTAACATGATGGCTAAGCTCATTATGCTGATCATCATATAAATTATCGATATTTAAAGCCTGCTCGATTTTGGCCACACCCTCTTCGGTTAAAGCCGCCGTGCGCTGCTTTTCGTCCAGATTATAATCCTCCTCATTGCGCAAACGGGGGATAATTCGGGATACCTGATCATAAACGGCGGTAGGCTTATCGGCCGGGCCCGAGATGATAAGCGGGGTACGGGCTTCGTCGATCAAAATGCTGTCCACCTCGTCTACCAGGGCATAATATAGCGGCCTTTGCACCATTTTGGATTGCGAAAAAGCCATATTATCGCGCAGATAGTCAAAACCAAACTCATTATTGGTACCATAGGTGATGTCGGCCGCATAGGCTTGCTTTTTTTCGGCAGAATTCATGCCATGCACGCAAAGGCCAACCTCCATGCCTAAAAAGCGGTAGATACGCCCCATCCATTGGCTATCACGTTTAGCCAGATAATCATTAACGGTAATTACATGCACACCCTTACCAAATAAAGCATGCAGATAAACCGGGGCAGTGGCCACTAGGGTTTTACCTTCACCGGTTTTCATCTCGGCAATGCGGCCTTCGGCTAAGGTTATGCCGCCGATCATTTGTACATCAAAATGCCGCATATTTAATACACGTTTGCCGGCCTCGCGAACTGTGGCAAAAACCTCCGGCAAAATTTGCTCATAAGTAGCGCCTTGGGCAATTTGCTCTTTAAAAATAGTGGTTTGATTTTGCAAATCGCTATCGCTTAAAGCGCTGATTTTTGGCTCTAAGGCATTAATTTCGGCCAAAATTTTATTATAACGCTTGATATCTTTACTATTATTGTCAAAAAGTTTTTTCAAAAAATTCAAATTAAGCACCTCTCATTAACTACTAAAATAAAACCTTTACCTTATATTATAACATTTTTTAGCGCCATCCACAATAGAAATTTAACTAATAATGGGGGCAAATTTAAGGTTTTATGACGGAATTGCCATAGCTGCTAGCCGCAATAAGGCGCAATTAATTGCCTTAATTTATATAAAGGTTCTAAATATTGATGTATATCCAAGTTATCCACACTTAAGCTGCCGGTATGACGAATGCCATCTACTGCCCCTGCTTTAAGGATAGCTTCTAAAATATGTTGTTCGGTTTGGGCGGCCGGCAATAGGTTTTGGCCATAATGCAGGCTAAGCAAGGCACAAATGCCAAAGCCCCACCAATTAGAAACCCCGGATATTAGGGGTATATCCGCCTTAGATACGGCCGCTATTTGCTCGCCATGGTGCACAAACTTGGCGGTTAAATCTTTGAAATTACCCATACCCAGCTCATTACCGCCATCGCCAATTGCAATTTTATAGCCGCTAAAATCAGTATAAATGCTTTCGGTATCGCCGATTAAATCATCAATACATTGGGCGCGCATGCTGTAAAAGTGGCCATCGGCCGCCTTGCCCGGCCGCTCGATAGCAATTATTGTATCGGCTCCAAAATTGCTAATTTGTCGATAATCAAAAGCTTGGCCACGATTTAGGCTTATAAATTCAGCCTGGGCGGCACAAACCATTTGCCCGGCTTTAAATAGCGGCGCATTTAAATCATCGCTAATCATCAATACCTTTTTATCTACCCTAAGCAGGGCATGGGCAATATTTAAAGCTCCGGGCGGGCCATCGGTTTCGCCACAGTTTGTGGCCGCAATCGGAAAGCCGCTAATAATAATTACCCTTTTGCTTTGGGCAAGCTTAGCGCTTAATAAAGCACAATCTGCCGGCTTAATGGCAGCTATAAGCCCCCTTTGCCCCGGATCTTGATGCATTAATTGGCTAATTTGACTAAAAACAGCATTCATAAAGGAAAAACCTCGCTTTACAGGGAATATTCTATTATATATATTAGATTTGGATTATACTTTTATAGTATAACATTTTTTTGAGCAAATTTCTAATAAAAATTAAAAATACCCCAAAAATCTTAAACGATTTTCGTATACTATTTATGAATGGAGTTGATTGTATGACTACTGAAGCAGATATTGTCCAAAGGGTTTTAGCGGCCAAGGGCAATGCTTTAGTCATTGATCAGTTAATTAGCGATTATTTACCTTTTATTAAGGGTGTGGCCTCTAAAGCTTGCGGGCGTATAGTGGGCAATGATGATGAATTAAGCATAGCCATGCTGGCCTTTCACGAGGCTATTGGTGGATATGATCAGCAAAAAGGCGCTTTTTTAAAATATGCCGAGCTGATTATCAAGCGCAAAATAATCGATTTTCAGCGTAAGGAAAAGCGTCATAGCGGCCAAGTTTCTCTGGATAAGCCTTTAAATGATAGTGAAGACAGTTCGATGCTGGATTTAATTGCCGATCAAAAAGATCAATATCAATCCCTTACTATGCGGGATGCAACCCGTGACGAAATTATGGAATTAACGCAACAATTAGCCAATTTTGATTTAAGCTTAACTGATATTGCCGATAATTGCCCCAAGCAGGATCGCACCTTTGCCGCTTGTCAAAAGGCCATCGCCTATGCGCGGCAAAACCCGCAACTAATTGAAGATTTAAAGCAATCGGGGCGTTTGCCTTTGGCAAAATTAGTGGCCGGAGCAGGTATCGAGCGCAAAACTGCCGAGCGACATCGCAAGTATATTATGGCTTTAATGCTAATTTATTCTAATGGTTACGAAATTATCCGCGGCCACTTAAAGCAGGTTTTATCTAGGTAATGGGGGGTATTAAGATGAAATATTTAATTATGGAAAACCATTTAAGCTACAGCATAGCCCTCGACGAGTCCGGGCGTTTTATGCAGGTAGCCAATATGAATTATCAGGTTGGCGATAGGGTAGACCGGGTATTTCCGCTCGAGCCGGCCGACGATATAGCTACGGATTTGGCTACGGATACGGCAAATCAGCCTAGCCCTGTTAGCAAGGCTGCTGCTCGCCCGCGTTTTGGGCGCAAGTTTATTGCTTTAGCAGGTTCTTTAGCTGCTAGTTTATTATTATTCTTTGTGGTGTACTATCAAATGGCCTTAATGCCGGTGGCTTCGATTCATTTAAAGATTAATCCCGAGGCCATGCTGGATGTTAATCGTCAAAACAAGGTTATTGCCATCACCCCTTTAAATGATGATGCCCAAACTTTATTAAACGGTTATGATTTTAAGGGTAAAGATATTAAGTTGGTAGTTGACGAGCTGGCTTTTATGGCAATTGAGCAGAATTTTTTGGCTGATGGTGGCAAGATTAGCCTAGCAATACAAGGCGATCAAGATGCTTTAACGGATGGAGCTTTGCTTAAAGCCGACTTAAACCAATATTTATCCGGCCATTTCGAGCAGCCCTTTGATATTGATGTGGAGATTACTACGGTTAATCAGCAAACAACCACAGTGCTGGAAATAGAGCAGGATGATGATTTGGACGATGACTTGGATGATGACTTGGACGATGATTTGGACGATGATTTAGACGATGATTTAGACGATGATTTAGACGATGATTTAGACGATGACTTGGACGATGATTTAGATGATGACTTTGACGATGACTTGGATGATGATTTAGACGATGACTTGGATGATGATTGGGACGATGATTTAGATGATGACTTGGATGATGATTTAGACGATGATTTAGATGATG
>CAYJPF010000029.1:0-26719 GCA_964372025.1 uncultured Peptococcaceae bacterium
TTTTATCGTCTATCGGTATGGAGGAGCTTAGCTTAGCCCATATTTTAAATGCCGAAGCCGAAAAAATTCAGTTTGCCCTAGGCACCTTAGAAACCGCAACCGAGGCCGCTAGCTTGGATGATATCCTCAAGGTTAATAGCAATGCCAAAAAAATGTTGCGCGATGTAATCAAAAATCAAATGCTGATTGGCATGAAGATGGAAGATACCGTAGAACTAGCACAAATGGTATTCGAGAGCGAGCAAGAGCCGGATACTCCGATTGTAGAGCCGGTATAAACTTAGTATTAGTCAAGGGCTATGGCTTAGGCCATAGCCCTATTTTAGCAAAGCGATAACTTGTCACATTAACTATAGATTATGTACATGTTTTAGGAGTAGAACCATGCTTAAGTTTAAGATTTTTTCTCGCCGCTTTTTTGCTAAATTAAGAACCCAAAATTTGGCCTATTTAAGCCTGGGTTTTGTATTTATTTTATTGTTTTTACAATCTTCCGGGCTGGTTTTTTGGCAGCGTCCTTTTAATGATGATCTTAATCAGATTGATATTGTGTTTAGAACTACCCTAAGCTCGATTTTTGGCTTTTTTGTAAGCACAACCTTATCCGATACCAAACAAAGCCCACCTCCGCAGGCCGGGCTTAAGGAAAGCACCAAGGAAAGTATTAAGGAAAACACCAATCTTCAGAGCAATGGCGATGCCCCGCCAAGTATTAATCAAGGCGAGCATTATCAGAAAAAAATTTTTAATAATTTTAGGGTATTTATTCTAGCATTTGTGATTATATTCTGCCTAATAACAATGATGATTGTTCGTAATATTGATGCTGTTACCGCCTCCGGCGAATATGTTAGCAGTACTATGATGCTTTATCGCGATTTTATTTCCGGCAGTATCGGAGCATTAATAGGTATGGCCCGAGGTAATAATTGAGGGCTATTAAAGGCTATTAAAGGGGTTGTCGCAATTGCGGCAGCCTCTTTAAGTTTAGCCACTTTTGATAAAAATTATAAGCTTTGGGCGCTCTTCTAATAAAGCTATTGACAATACCATTAAACCGTCGCATAATGCAGGAATAAGCTTAAATTTGCCGAAATTCTTATGATTAGCCACTAATTTACATAGGAAGGTTTTTTAAATGGCAAAAAATATATTAAGCTTAATTCTAACTTTATGGATAATTTTAGCCGCTAGCAATTCGGCTTTAGCCGATACCATCGGCACGGTTAGTGGGGATACGGTAAATATTCGTAGCGGCCCTGCTACCACTTATGATATCATTGATACTGCCAGCGCCGGTGATACCTATAATATCCTCAACCTGGTGGATAATTGGTATCATATTCGCTTGCCGGGTAGCATTTATGGCTATATTTCGGCCGATTATATGGATAAATCCAGCAATCAAACCCTGCCGGCCACGGTGCGCCCCTTGTCGTCGGCTGTTAATATTAGAGCCGAAGCCCATGTTGATGCTGCGCTTTTAGGCAGCTTTAGCGGCAGCCAGGTATTGGATATTAGCGGCGAAACCGAATATTGGTATCAGGTTAATTATCAAAATCAGGTGGCTTATGTGGCCAAATGGTTGGTGATGGCTAATTATCAAACCCCATTGCCGGCCGAGGGCAATATTTTTGCTACCGCTATTGTTAATAATGATACCCTTAATTTTAGGGATGCCCCCGATGGCGAATTAATCGGTGTTTTAGAGCGTGATATGCGCCTTTATGTGCGCCAAGCCCATGATGACTGGTACGAGGTTGATACCCCTTTAGGCAGGGGTTTTGTCCATGGGGATTATCTTTTATTTGATAATGCTCAAACCGTAGCCACCGATGCCGGCCGCGAATTTGCATTTAGCTTTAAAGGTAGCAGCGCCCAAGGCGAAATCGATTTGGATTTTACTGAAGAAGATTATGGTATTAACCTGGAATTAGATGGCAATACTTTAATTAATTATCAAGTGGAATATGATGGTAATTCGCTGCAAATCAATACCGATATGGAGTTTAAGGGCGAATTGCCCACTAGCAATGATTTCAACCTTACTACTAGCGGCGATTTTAATAATCAATTATTGATAAGCGCAGATCAACCGCTATATTATCGGCTTAAAGCCAATCAAAATCAAACCGCTTTAGAGCTTAGCATTGGCCTTAGCCCTTTAATCGGCAAAGTAATTGTAATCGACCCCGGCCATGGTTCTTATGAGGATGGCGGGCTCGATCCGGGGGCTACTTCCGGCGATTTATACGAAAAAGATATTGTTTATGATATGGCGCTTTATATTCAGCAAATTTTGGGTGATCAGGGTGCTACAGTGCTATTATCCCGTGGCGAGGAGGCCTATACCACTTTGGCCGAAAGGGCAGCCCAAGCGGCCGCCGACCAGGCCGATATTTTGGTTAGCGTGCATGTAAATGCGGCTACCTCATCGGTGGCTAGCGGTAGCTCTACCTGGCTTTATGCCCCGGAAAACGATGATAATTATGATCGCGAAAAGCGGCTTTTGCTGGCCGAAACCATTCAGCGCAATCTTTTGGCCGAAGGCGGCTTGGTGGATTATGGAATTAGGGAGGCCAATTTTACCATTTTGCGCCATAGTACTATGCCTGCGGTTTTGGTCGAAACTGCCTTTATTACCAATCCCGGCGATTATGCACTTTTGCTTACCGATCAGTTCCGCTATGATGCCGCCTATGGCATTAGCCTGGGCATTATCGATTATTTTAGGGAGGTAAATTAATTGACAACCTTATTAATCGCCAGCCAAAACAAACATAAAATTGGCGAAATCAAAGATAAAATTGCAGCTATTGGCATTGATGATTTGGATATAATCGGCTTGGATGCTTATCCTAATTATCAAGCGCCGGCCGAAGATGGCTTAAGTTTTAAGGATAATGCCCTAATCAAGGCCTTGGCCGCCGCAAAGATGAGCGGCTGCATCACCTTAGCCGATGATAGCGGCCTTTGTGTGGAAGCCTTAAATGGAGCGCCGGGCATATATTCGGCACGCTATGCAGGCGCTAATCAAGATGATGCGGCTAATAATTGCAAATTGCTGGCCGATATGGCCGATCAAGATAATCGCCGAGCCTATTTTTATTGTGCGATAATTATTGCCTGGCCGGCCGGCCATTATCTGGAGGCCGGTGCTAAATTTGAGGGCAAAATCTTGGACAAGCTGCAAGGTAGCGGCGGTTTTGGCTATGATCCTTTGCTTTATTTGGAGGATTATCAGTGTACGGTGGCCGAATTGGCCGATGGCATCAAAAACCAAATTAGCCATCGCGCTTTGGCCTTGGATGATGCTTTGGCTAAATTAAAAGCGGTTTTAGAATAAAAAAGCAATAAGTAGGAGTATAAAAAATACAATAATCAGGAGAATAAAATGAATATTTTTGAAACAATTATGCTAATTTGCTTTGGGGCATCTTGGCCTTTAAGCATTATCAAATCTTATCGTTCCCGCAGTGCTAAGGGTAAAAGTGTACTGTTTTTATGCTTTTTAGAATTGGGCTATATTATGGGTATGATTTTTAATTATACAGAAGGCATGGATATTGGCTTTTTCCTTTATATGCTTAACTTTTCGATGATTGGCGTGGATTTGGGGCTAACTTTGCGTAATCGCCGTTTGGATGCCCAGGCTGCGGCTTAGCGATACCAAATTATTCCAAATTAAATATAAATAATCATCAAAAATCTGCAAATACTAAGCCTGTAAAATTAAGCTTAAAGGAGATGCAGATGAGCAAAAATAGCGATAAAAATAAAAACAAAAGCCTGCCTAAGCCGCATCAAGGCCTGCATAAGGCTGCTTTACCCGGGGCTTACTCCACTTTAGCGGCCGAGCAGATGACTAAATCTTTGCTTTTGAGCAGGGATGATATCGAGCATGATTGGGCAGCCGAAGAGGCGCGCGCCTGGGTGGATTATGATCAATTATAAATGCCCTTAAGGGGGCTTACTTAGCACCTTTTAAGCCTTGCTGCATATAATCAAATAATTACCTTTAATTGGTTGGCTTAAAGGCTTTTCTTTAGTTAATTTCTATGCTATAATAATTGGGCTTGTACAAAAAATAAGCTTATAACAAAGAGGTAAATAAATGCAAAAAAATAAAAATCAAATTATGCCCGAAAACAATTTTGAAAATGATATTCGGGATTTAGAAAGCAGTACTCAAGTATTACCGATGATGCCTTTGCGGGGGATGATGGTGTTCCCCTATATGATTACCCATTTGGATGTGGGGCGCGATCGTTCGATAAATGCCATCGATAAAGCTATGCTTACCGAGGAGCGCCTGCTATTTTTGGCTACCCAAAAGGAAACTTTAGTAGACGACCCCAAGCCGGAGGATATTTATCAGCTGGGCACAGTAGTGCAGATTAGGCAATTACTTAAATTGCCGGGCGGCACGGTGCGCCTATTGGTAGAGGGCTTATGGCGAGCCAGGGTTATAGATTATGTAGAAGATCAGCCCTGCTATATGACGGAAATTGAACATAGCGAGGAATTTTTAAATGTAGGCGAAATCGAGCTGATGGCCTTAATGCGTTCTTTAAGCGAATGTTTTGAGGAATATGCCCGTGCCAGCCGCAAAGTACCGCAGGAGGCCTTGGCCGGGGTTATTGATGTGGAAGATCCCGAGCGTTTTGTTGATTTAATTGCCGCCCAATTGCAAATTGCTTATGATGAAAAGCAGCAATTATTAGCCGAGCTTTGCATTAATAAGCGCATGGAATTATTGATGTCTTTTTTATACCGCGAAATGGAAATTATTAAGCTGGAGCAGGATATTGCCCAGCGGGTACGCAAGCAAATGGAGCAGGCGCAAAAGGATTATTATTTGCGCGAGCAATTAAAGGCCATCCAGCAGGAGCTGGGCGAAAAGGATGAAAGAGGCGCCGAGGTTAATGAGCTGCGCCAAAGAGCCGAGGCCAAAAACTTGCCCGATTATGTAAATGAAAAAATCAATAAAGAATTAGATCGCCTGCTAAAGATGCCTTCGATGATGGCCGAAGCTTCGGTTGTACATAATTATATCGATTGGCTGATCGAAACCCCTTGGCAGGCCGAAACGGTGGAAACCAAGGATATTTTAAAAGCCCAAAAAGTTTTGGATGCCGACCATTATGGCCTGGAAAAACCCAAAGAGCGTATTTTGGAATACTTAGCTACTTGCCAGCTAACCGGCAATTTAAAAGGGCCCATTATTTGCTTGGTAGGGCCGCCCGGGGTTGGTAAAACCTCCCTGGCGCGCTCGATTGCCGATGCTTTAAACCGCAAATTTGCCCGGATGAGCTTAGGCGGCGTACGCGACGAAGCCGAAATTAGAGGCCATCGCCGCACCTATGTAGGGGCTATGCCCGGCCGCTTGGTGCAAAATATGCGCAAAGCAGGGGTAAAAAATCCGCTTTTCCTTTTGGACGAAATAGATAAATTAGCCAATGATTTTCGTGGTGATCCTACCAGCGCCCTGCTAGAGGCGCTAGATCCCGAGCAAAACAATACATTTGTCGATCACTTTTTAGAAATCCCCTTGGATTTATCGCAGGTAATGTTTATTACCACGGCCAATACCACCGAAACCATCCCGCGCCCCTTGCAAGATAGGATGGAGATTATCGAGGTGGCCAGCTATACCGAGGAAGAAAAAATTAAAATTGCCAAAAAGCATTTGCTATCTAAGCAAATCAAAGAGCATGGCTTAAGCAAATCCCAGCTAAAGATAGCCGAGAGCGGTTATCGTTCTTTGGTGCGTCATTATACCAGGGAGGCCGGGGTGCGTGATTTGGAGCGCAAAATTGCCAAATTATGCCGCAAATTGGCCAAAGAGGTGGTAGCAGGCCAAGAATTGCCGCCGCAGATTAATGATCAAAATATAGCCGATTATTTGGGTGTTGCCCGTTATACCAGGCCTAAGCTAAGCAAAAAATCCCAGGTGGGAGTAGCTATTGGTTTAGCCTGGACCAGGGTAGGCGGCGAAATTTTGGCTATCGAGGTGCAAACTTTGCCCGGTAATGGCAAGATAGCAATAACCGGTCAATTGGGTGATGTGATGAAAGAAAGTGCCCGTGCCGGCCTAACTTTTATCGGTTCGGTTGCTGATAAGCTTAAAATCGATTTAGAGGTTTTAAAGAATACCGATTTACATATTCATTTACCGGAAGGTGCCACGCCTAAAGATGGCCCCTCGGCCGGGATAACGATGGCGGCGGCGGTGGCCTCGCAGCTTAGCGGCCGCAAATTGCGCAATGATATAGCCATGACCGGCGAAATAACCTTGCGCGGCCATGTGCTGGCGGTGGGTGGCATCAAGGAAAAGCTGCTGGCGGCTTATCGCTTGGGCATTAAGGAGATTATCCTGCCTATCGAAAATGGCAAGGATTTAGAAGAATTACCGCCCAATATCAAAGATAAAATGGTATTCCACCTGGTAGAGGATATGGAGCAAGTATTGGAGCTGGTATTATGCTAAAAATCAGAAGATCGGAATTAAAAACCTCGGCTGTTAAGCCGGATCAATATCCGACTGAGCTTTTGCCGGAGATTGCCTTAATTGGGCGATCTAATGCCGGAAAATCTTCGTTAATTAATAGTTTAATTTATCGTAAGAATTTGGCCAGAACTTCGTCGGCGCCGGGTAAAACTCGTTTATTAAACTTTTATTATATAGAGGCTTTAGATGAGGAAAAGCAAGCGATCCCGTTTTTCTTTGTAGATTTGCCGGGCTATGGCTATGCTAAGGTGGCCAAAACCGAGCGCGAATTGTGGTTAAGCCGGATGGAAACTTATTTAAGCAGCCATCAGGAGCGCCTATATTGTTGGCAGTTGGTGGATATTAGGCATAAGGTAAGCCCCTTGGACATCACCATGCATAATGCGTTGGTGGAGGCCGGTTTTAAGGTGCGGGTGATAGCCAATAAGCTGGATAAAATCAGCAAAAATGAGCGAGCAAAGAATATAAATGCTATTGCTAAGGATTTGAATATAAGCAAGGATCAGATAACAGCATTTTCGGCAGTGAGCCATGAAGGGCGTGAAGAGCTGCAAGAAATTTTATTAAACTATATAAAAAGCTAAATTTTTGACAATAAATTGAAAATATTGAGAGACAACCCAAAAAATTTCTAAAAGTTTTTGCTTTTGCTTTTTTCAAAAAGCAAAGGTCTTATCTTTTGAACTTAATCTTTTGAACTTAATCTTTCTTTCAATTATAAAAAAGAGGCTAATGCAGGCAAGATAGGAGTATTGGGCGCTAAAAAAGCGAATAATCGAATTGATAAAATTGAAAGAAAGCTGCTATTTTTATTTGCTAAGCAAATAAAAATGAAGTGCCCTACAGTAATCAAAACACAAAGCAAACCTATGCTTAAGAAAACAAACCTATGCTAAAGAAAGCAAACCTATGCTAAAGAAAGCAAACCTATGCTAAAGAAAACAAACCTATGCTAAAGAAAGCAAAAAAAGGGGGCTGTCGCAATGCGACAGCCCCTCAGAGTGTCAAAAAAGCCAAAATTCAATTCCCCGTGGGGGGATGGAAAGGGGGGCTTGCCCCCCTTGCGTTGTTAAATTGCAGCGTAAGCTGCCAATATTCTTTCCTGGTTCTGGAAAGAATATTGCTCAGGCCGTCAAAAAACGCAGTTTTTTGACGGCCTGAGGGGCTGTCGCAATGCGACAGCCCCTTTTATTATACTATAAATTACTATTTAAAATAATCATGCGGCAGAGCATAGCTAAGCCTGATAAGCCTTACGGGCATCACTATAACCGGTAACGGCTAAAGTTTTAGGATCGAGGATAATACCATAATCCTCTAAAGCCTGCTCGATAGTGATATATTCATTCTTAACATCCCAGATAACCATTTCCTCTTTGCGGGCAAGTGGATTACCATAACCGCCGCCGCTGGCGCAAACCATTCTTACGCTATCGCCGGTATTAAGCTGGTATTGGGCGGTGGTGCCCATAGGGCCATCTTTAAGCCGGCCGTCCTTATCATAAAAGGCGAAATTATTATTACTGCCATCTTTACCGCCACCAAAGCCCCAGCAATTAATCTTATTACGGCCAAAATTAGCCGAGAAGAATTGATTATCGCTTAAAGCCTCGTAAGTGCGTACGCAGCCGCTGCCGCCACGATATTCGCCGGCGCCTTGGCCATCGGTATGCAGGCTAAACTCATTAATTCTAATGCCATAACGGGTTTCGGCCATTTCTACCGGCACATTATAGGTTTCGCCATCGGCTACGCAGAATTGGCCAACCTCGCCATCTTTACCGGCCGAAGCACCCCAGCCGCCGCCGGTAGGCTCGACGATTAAGAACGATTCGCCGGTAGCAGGGTTAATACCCGATTGTACTACCGCACAAACCGAAAGCATATGCCCGGCCCCCAAATACTCGGGGAAATGAGGAGCAAGGGCGCGCCATACTACCTCGCCTGCTAAAAGCAAGCTTTCGAAATAGCAAGAAGTAGGTGCCGGCGGCAAAGCACGCAGCACCGAGCCCTCCTCGGTAATAACCCTAATCGGGCGGAAAATGCCATCATTGGCAATTAAATCTGCACCCATAATGGCCATATAAACAATTTTAACCCCGGCACCGGCTGCGGTAAAGCCGGCATTAATTGTGCTGGCTACCTGCGGCGAGCTGCCGGTAAAATCGGCAATAAATTCATCATCGGTAATGGTAACTTTAACTTTTACCTTAACCATATTGCCATTGCCATCATCATCTAAATAATCTTCCATCTCAAAAACGCCTTTGGGCATTTCCTTTAAGCGCTTGCGAGCCATCAATTCGCCTTGATCTAATAAACGAGCCATAGCCCCCTTTAATACATCCAAGCTGTATTTATCGCATAAATCGTTTAAACGATTATAGCCGGTACGCAAGGAAGAAATTTGCCCCCACATATCGCCTTCGTTTAAGGCAGGATAACGCACATTAGAACACATCATATCATAAATGCCCTGCACCAGCTCGCCTTTATCAACGATTTTAATGCCCGAGAAGCAAAGGCCTTCTTGGAATAATTCGGTAGCCTTCATGGTAAAAGAACCGGGATAAGTGCCGCCAACATCTGTCCAGTGGGCTTTATTGCCGATAAAGGCAATTAGCTCATCTTGATAGAATACCGGCATGCACATGCCAATATCCGATAAATGAGTACCACCGCCCATATAAGGATCGTTGATAATAAAAACATCGCCCGGGTTTAGGTTTTCTTTACCGAATTTTTCGATGATAGCCTGCACCAAAGGAGAAATTGTGCCGATAAAGCCGCAAGCACCATTACCTTGGGTTAAAAGGTTGCCGTCGGCATCGGTAATGCCGGTGGCATAGTCTAGGGTTTCGTAAATAACCGGGCTCATCGAGGTTTGGGCAAAAGCATAGAATACCTCATTGCTTACCGCAACTAAAGCATCTTTAACAATATCTAAAGTAACTGCATCAATTTTGGTCATCATTATCCCTCCCTTAATTAACTAGCTCTATAATTAAATTGCCGTATTTATCTACTTCTAAGCTTTGCTCGGCATAAACCAAGGTAGCCGAGGTTTGCTCTTCCACAATGGCCGGCCCCATTAATTTAGCACCGCAACCTAATTTATTGCGATCGTAAATTTTGGTATCTACCCAGCCTTGCTCGGCAAAGTAAACGGGACGGGTTTCGATAATAGCGGTATCGGCAGCGCCTTGATGGGGAGCAATTTCCGGTAATTTGGGCTTTTCCAAGCGGCCATAGGATACCAAATGCAGATTAACAATTTCGGTGGGGGTATCCGGCAAGCGGAAGGTATAATAATGCTCATGAGTATCATGGAAACGATTGATAATTTCCTGCTTGATATCTTCTGTCCAGGGGATGGGCGGCACATTTACCTTAACGGTATGCTCTTGACCCATATAGCGCATATCGGCGATAAAGGAATTGACGATATTTTCCTCGGCAATGCCTTCGGCCGCAAATTGGGCTTTGGCTTGCTCGAGCAAATCTGTCCACATGGCATTAAGATCGGCCGGAGCTACATCGTTTACGCGGCAGATTTTGGTTTGGATATAATCATGGCGTACATCGGTCATCAACATGCCCCAGGCCGAGAATACCGAGGCAGCTAAGGGGATGATTACCTTATGAATATTTAGCTCTTTGGCCAAATAAGCAGCATGCATTGGGCCGCCGCCGCCAAAGGCTACCATGGCAAAATCGCGCGGATCATAACCACGGCGCACCGAGATTAATTTTAAGGCATTATACATATTAGAATCGGCCACCCGGATAATGCTCATAGCGGCTTCTTCGACGGTTTTAGCCAAAGGATTGCCTACTTTTTCCATAATGGCGGCCTTAACTTTAGCTAAATCAACCTCGTTATCAAAGTTTTTGGCCGATAGGCGGCCTACAATTAAGCTGGCATCGGTGGTGGTGGGGTTTTCGCCGCCACGACCATAAGCCACCGGCCCCGGCAAAGCGCCTGCCGATTGCGGGCCCACTTTTAAAGAGCCGGCATCGTCAATCCAGGCAATAGAGCCGCCGCCATTACCGATTTCTACAATATCCACAACCGGGCACATAATCGGATAGCCGGAAAAAGTATCGCTGCGCTCGATGCGATATTCGGTGGTAACTTTAACTTCGCCCTTATCGATTAGGGAGCATTTAGCGGTGGTGCCGCCAATATCAAAGGCAATAATATTTTCCTCACCGATTAATTGGCCTAAAATAGCCGAACCATAAACACCGGCTACCGGGCCTGATTCTACAATATTAATCGGGGTTTGCTTGGCTTGATCAAAAGTGGTGCTACCACCATTGCTTTGCATAATAAACTTTTTGCTTGTAATGCCGGTTTCTTCCAAGCGATTTTCGAGCTTGTTTATATAAGTAGAAGCAATGGGCATAACATAAGAGTTTAGCGCCACGGTAGAGGTGCGCTCGTACTCGCGCCATTCTCTGGTTACTTCATTAGAAGATGTTACATAAATTTCCGGCCAATACTTTTTAACCAATTCAACAGTTTTGCGCTCATGGCTATCATTGGCATAGGAATTGATAAAGCATACCGCAATGGCTTCTACGCCTTCGCTTTTAAAATAATCAACACAAGTTTTAACATCATCTTCGTTTAAGGGGGTTAAAACTTGGCCATCATAGGTAATTCGCTCGCTAACTTCTTGTCGCAAATAGCGGGGTATAAAAGGACGTGGTTTAGCAAAAACAATATTAAATAAATCGGGACGATTCATTCTGGCAATTTCCAAAACATCTCTAAAGCCTTTAGTGGTAATTAAAGCAGTTTTGGCGCCTTTTCTTTCGGTTAAGGCATTGATAATGGTGGTGGTGCCATGCACAAAAGATGCTACTTCGTTAGCATTTACCCCACTTTTAAGGAAAACATCGATAACGCCCTGCTCAAAGTTGGGCGGTGTGGTATGGCTTTTGCTTAAAATCATTTTTCCGGCCTCATCAACGGCCACTAAATCTGTAAAGGTTCCTCCGATATCTGTTGCTACTCGCATAAATAACCACCTTTCTGTTCGTTTTATAAACTTAAGCAAATAAATGCCTAAGTTTATATTCGTGATTAAAGCCTTGTTTCCTTTAATTTAATACCTAAATTGTTTACTATCTTAACAATGTAATTAAAAGGATATTTTTTGTTTATGGAGAATATAAAGTTTAGTAAGTAAATAATATGCATTAAAGGAGGCTAAATTATGACAGAAAACAAAGCAGATCAACAAGCTATGGAACAAAGCTCGGTGGAATCCAAACTAGGCGATGATAATCCCTTAAACCCGGTGCCGCTGGAAAAACGCCAGCACTGGCTAACCCCGGCCATGATTTTTGGTGGCTTGGAGTTTTGCGTACCGGTATTGATGGTAGGTGCAGCTTTGGCTACATCATATAGCTTAGCAGCTACTATTCCGATTTTACTTATTGCATTTTTTGGTATTCAGTGGATTGGTAATATTGTTAATGGCTATATGGGTGCTAAAACAGGCTTATCTTCTTCGATCTTGGCTCGCTGTAGTTTTGGTCAGCGTCAATCGCAGATTATCATTGCTTTTGTGGTAATGGTGGCATGTATGGGCTGGTGGGGTATTCAAACCGAGGTAACCGGTGATTCTATCTGTGCGATGCTGGGCATCGATCATACTGCGCCTGCTAATTTTGGTATTCGTGCTTTAATTATTACTATTGTAGGTATTTTATTTGCTATTCCTTCCATCTTGGGCTTTTCCTCGATGAAGTGGACAGATATTGTTGCTGTACCGGCCGGTTTAATTTTGGTTGTTTTTGGTATTTATTTAGGTATTAGTAATGCCGGCGGCGTAAGCGAGATTTTTTCCTATAAACCTTCTGCTCCAACCTTAACTTTTATTGCGGCAATTAATATGATTTTGGGTATGAATATTTCCCAATGGGTAATTGCGGCCGACTATACTCGTTATGCCAAGCCTACCGTGGGCGATGCTATTAAAATCCCCTTGGGCATTATTGGTATTGGTATTCCCTTAATGTTTGTTGGTGCTGTTATGGCGGTAGGCCAAGGCACAGGCGATATTGTACAGGTTATGGTTAACTTGGGCTTCCCCTTCTGGGGCTTTATTGTACTTTGGTTATCTTCTTGGACCAGCCAGTTGGTAAACAATTACAGCATGGGTTTATCGATGAGTACCTTATTTGGTGCTAAAACCAATAAAGGCCGTATTATATTAACTATTATTGGTACAATAATCAGCTTAATTTTAAGTATTGGCGGGATTATGGATTATTTCATCGAGTTCATTTATTTATCTTCGCTATTTTATGCTCCGATTGCCGGCGTAATGTTCACCGATTTCTTCCTGCGTTTTGGTAAATGGGAAGATCATAAGGGCTGGAATATGATGGCTACTTTAGCTATTGCTTGCGGTATCGGGGTTGGTTATTATACTACCTATGTTAGCCCGATGGGCATTCCGGTTATCCAATGCGTATTGGTAACTGCGGCTGTTTATTTAATAGCTACTAAAATTAAGGCCGGTGTTAAGCCTGATGAGTTTACACCTGCACGTTTTTTAGCTAAATAGTATTATACAAAAAGGGCTGCCGTAACTTACGGCAGCTCACGCTGCAATTTATTAAACGCAAGGGGGGCAAGCCCCCCCTTTCCATCCCCCCACGGGGAATTGAGTTTTGGCTTTTTTGCCAGCCTGGGCTGTCGTAATTTACGGCAGCTTTTTTTTAAAATTTTTAATTAGGAGTTGCTTTAAATGATTAGCTTTAGCACATTGCTGATAATTATTTTGTTAGCTGCCCTTTTGCTTATTATAATATTTTTACCCAAGCTATTAAAAGCTTTAGGCTATCATCCCGATTATGCCAAAAACAGCTATGATTTGCCAACTAAAAAAGCGCTAATTATCAGCACCAGCTGCGATAGAATGGGCAAAAACAATACCAAAACCGGCGTATTCGCTTCGGAATTAACCACCCCTTATTATGAATTTTTAGATGCCAAGATGGCTGTTGATTTAGCCAGCATCCAAGGCGGTAAAATCCCTTTCGAGCCATTCAGCTTGCGTTATCCTTTGGCTACTGCGGCCGATTATCGCTTTTTAGCGGATACCCAAGCCCAAAACCTAGCCAATAATTCCCTAAAAATCGACAATATCGATTTTAGCCAATATGATATCATCTTCATCGCCGGTGGCTGGGGTGCTGCTTTTGATCTTGGCCAAAGCGATATTTTAGGCGCTAAGATAACACAAGCCCATGCTAAAGGCATTTTGCTGGGCTCGGTTTGTCATGGCGCTTTAGGCTTTATCAAGGCAGTTGCCCCAGATGGCCGCCCTTTGGTTGCCGGTAAGCAAATTACGGCGGTTTCCGATAGCCAAATTCGCCAATTAGGTATCATCAAAACCCCTTTGCATCCGGAGCGCGAACTGCGTGCCCTGGGGGCTAATTATCAAAAAAATAGCGCCTTTACAGATATTTTAGCCACCAAAGTAGTGGTAGATGCTAATATTATTAGTGGCCAAAACCAAAATTCGGCCGGGGCTACCGCTCAAAAATTGCTGGAATTATTGGCTGCCCAAAATTAAAACTTATTATTA
Organism: uncultured Peptococcaceae bacterium; assembly: GCA_964372025.1. Lineage (GTDB taxonomy): Bacteria > Bacillota > Dehalobacteriia > UBA4068 > UBA4068 > CAYJBP01. The sequence continues at coordinate 14,122 of CAYJPF010000029.1, forward strand.
AAATTTATTAGTAAAACTTCCTATTATAATAGTGTTTACTGCAAGCAAAGATGGCTATAATATTTTGCTTGCAATTTTTTTGCTATTATGCTATAATGGCCACAGCAACAACAAAATTAAATATTGCGAAATCAGTCATTTGCCCTGGTACGATGGGGTAAATGTAAATGGAATGGGGTTAAATTCCCCGGCGTTACCGGCGCTGTGAATGCGAGGATCTTCCAAAGCATAGGCAACTATGTTAAGCGAAAGCTTGCCACTGTAAATTTTTTATGGGAAGGTAGGAAAGATACGTAAGAATAGCAATTATTCTATAGCATAAGCCAGAAGACTTACGGATTTCCTGTTCATATTATCGGGTAGGATATATGGGTTGTGTGCATATAAACGGATGCATCGATTTTGTTATACAAAATCGATGTTTTTTTATGGCCTAAACCCGGGTATAAGCTTTTCGCAATTATAGCAAAGAGGTGATTAAGCTCGCTTTAGCCAAAAAAGTTAAATTTACTATTATCTAAAATATCCGGAGGAAATTAAAATGTTCTTAAAAAACAGCAAAAAATTCCTAAAATTATCTTTGATCTTATCTTTATTATTAGCAATAGTATTAATCAGTATGCCGGCTTTAGCCGCAGGTGATGATATCAGCATCAATGTTACAGTAAGCGTAGAAGGCGTTTTGCAGCAATCCAAAGATAATCAGCTGCTAATGCAATTACCGATGCAACTGGCGGCCGATACCGATATTATTACCGCCATCCAAATGGTGCATCAAAATTATCATGCCCAAGGTGCCGATGCCTATCAAGTAAGCGGCATCTCTTTCAGCAAGTTTTGGAATATCGAAACATATAATGTCGGCTATCTTATTAATGGCCAAATGATTATGGAGAGCACCACCACCCTTAAAGATGGTGATGATTTAGAACTTACTATCTATAAAGATTTTAGCAGCGATTTATATACCCGCTTTGAAAAGCAAGCATATAGCATCGATGCCGACCAAAGTTTGGCGCTTAAAGTGCTTTATAATGATATTTTAAGCATAATGAGCGAGCAAACTGCCAGCATCCCCTTGGCCGATGCTACTATTTTAATTAGCAATTCGGCCAATACCATGCCCACTGCCAGCACCTTTACCACCAATAGCGAGGGTATTGCCTCCCTTAATTTTGATAGCGCCGGCACTTATTATCTAAGTGTAGCCAAGGCCGGCCAGGTTTTAGTACCGGCCATAGCCCAAGTTAAGGTTACAGCCGCCTTAGATGATAGCGGCAAGCAAGCAATTATCAATGACGATCTAGCTGCCTTAAGCTTTGATGATCTCAAAGGCCAAAATAGCCAACCCACAGCCATCACCGCTAATTTAGATTTGCCCGCACAAGGGGAAAGCACTAAAACCGCCATCAGCTGGCAAAGCGATAATCAAAATATTATCAGCAATGATGGCCTGGTATATCGCCCCAGCAGCACAGCTACTGATCAGCAAGTAACTCTAACCGCCACCATTAGCTATGGCAACCTTAGCGCTACTAAAGATTTTGTGCTAACCGTTAGCAAAAATAGCCAAAGCGACCAGCAAATTCTTGATGCCGCCATTAGCCAATTAGCCACCACCTATACGGCGCAAGAATGGGCTAATGATCAATACTTAGATACCAATATTATCAGCGTTTTTAATAAATTGGCCAAGGCCGAAAACCATGCTATCACAGTTGATAATATAGTTGGCTCGGATAATCAAGCCACCATTGCCGCAGATGGTGCAATTAGCTATGGATCGAGCGAGGAAGCAGTTATAGTTACTTTTAGCCTAAACTATGGCCTAGCTACTGCCAATCATAGCCTAACCGTAACCGTGCCTGCTAAAACCGCTTCCAAGGCCGATGCCTTTGCCGCCGCCTGGTTAAACGAGGCCTGGCTAATGGCTAATCCCAATGGCAATATTGCCGATTTAGATCAGGTTAAGCTAAACTTCTATGTGCCCGATGAGGACCCGGAAGAGTATTATACCGAACTTAGCTGGGCATCCTCTGATGAAGATATACTTATTATTGGCGATTATCCCGAAAATAATGGCTATTTAGTAACAGTTACCCGCCCCGAATTTGGCCAAACCGATGCGATAGTTGAGCTTACCGCCACCATTGCAGGCGGCATGTACTGGGATTTTGGCGTCTACCCCCCCGGCCCTATGCCCGAGCAAAACGGCACAAAAAGCTTTACCCTTACCATCCCTGCGGTTACAGAAGCCGAACAAGCAGCCGCCCAAACCATGCTAGATGAGGCTATTAAGCTATATAGCCTAGATAATACCACCATTCGTGGCAGCAAGCTTAAGGCCGATTTGAGTAATCTTACTTATCATATTAATGGTATCCCCCTTAACTGGAATTATGTTGAGGATTTAGCCGACTTTAAAGAGGAGTATCGCTCAATTAAAGTAACCTGGACAACCGATAACCCCGGTTTTAGCGGCAATGCCGGTTCCCAGATTAGCAGCGGTGCCGAGGTTAATCGCATCGCTAGTGATCAAAGTGGTGATATTATCCTAACCCTTAGCTATAATGGTGCCGAGGCTCAAAAAAAGTGGCCAACTACCATTAAGGCCTGGGATAGCGCCGCCGCCAGCGCCGAAATGGCCATTTTGCAAAGCCTGGCCGCTGCCCTGGATTATGAAGATATCCGTGGCAATAATGCTAGCGATGGCATTACCGAGGATTTAAATTTAGTGCGTTCGGGGCTTATTACCGATACCGGCCTGCAATTTATGGGCGGCATTAAATATACAGAATCGGGCGCTAATATTAGCTGGTCAAGCAGCAATACGGCGATAATCGATAATGATTTGGATTTAGTAGCCCAGCCGGCCTTTGATACCAAAGTAGTACTTACCGCCAGCTTAGAAAGTATTCGCTTTGAATCGATGAGCGATATAACTACCCTTACTAAGCAAATTACGGTTAATGTTAAAGGCAGCAATGGTGCTTTAAATACCGCCCATATGCTGGCCAATACCGCCCAAATTTTAGCCGATTTGGCTAAAGCAAATAGCGATTTTAATGCCATTTGGGCGCTTATCGATATTATGGCCTATGAAAAATTAGCCAATCAGCCCCAAATTTTTACCGCAGCCGAAGAGCAATTAATGCTTAATAATATGATTGATGCAGCAGCCGCGGCAACTTCAGCTGCCGATATCAGCAAGGCCATCCTAGCTATCAGCGCCTTAGGTTATGATGCCACCGATATTAGCTTGCCCGATGGCAATAAGCTAAATCTTGTGCAAAAGCTAACCACTTTAATCGATAATGACGATAGCTCTGTACAGAGCATCTATACCCTACCCTATATTTTACTGGCCTTGCAACAGGATGCTAAATATGCTACTGCTAGCCAAATCGAAAAGCTGCTTAGCTGGGCGATGGCCGCTAAAGATAGCTGGCAGAACACCGAATATGGCCCCGATACTATGGCCTCGATGGTTTTGGCCTTAGCACCTTATTATGGCAGCTCTAACGCTTATAATGGCCTAATGATTAAAGATGCCATCGATCAATCATTAATCCTAATCAAAGAAATTCACAATTTGCCGGACAGCCAAAATGGCGATTTAAATAAAGGCTTTGGCGCGGCGGCCTCTACCGGTTTAGGCATAGCCGCCTTGGCAGCCTTGGGCATCGATAGCGCGGACTATCTTAATAATGCCGAAAATAGCCTGCTAGATGGTCTAATCTATCATTATGATGTGGATACTCATAAATTTAAGCCCATCGATAACTATTTTAGCACCGAGCAATGCTTTAGGGGCTTGCTGGCCGCCTATGCCATTGATAGCAATGCTAATCAAAATATCGATTTAGATAAGGCTGTATCCATTTGGGATTTTGCCGATATAGTTAAAAAACCTGCTAAAAGCACCAAAGCTAGCCCTAATTTAGAGGCAATGGCCGCCACCCTTTTAGCTTATATCGAAGCCGATGATCAAAATTTAGCCTGGCTTGTCGCCGATATGGCGGCCTTTAATCAGGCTTATCCCCAGCAAACGGCCTGGTCGCCGGAGCAAAAAAATGCAGCTCTTAATCTGCTGATTAATCAGGCCAAGCAAGCCTTAATCGATGCGGAAAATCCGCCCAATGAATACTATAATGCAGCCAGCAAATTTAGCCAATTAATTATTGCCATCAGCGCCTTAGGCTATGATGCTGCCGATATCGTAACGGCCGATGGCAGCCAAATTAATTTAGTTAGCCAGCTAAACGCCTTAATCGCAGCCGATGATAGCGGGGTTAGCAATATTTATGTTTTACCATATATTATCATTGCCTTGCAGCAAGATAGCAGCTATGCCGCTGCCGAGCAAATTGCTAAGTTAAAAGATTTAGCCTTAAGCAGCAAGGCCGCCTGGCAAGATACCGCTTGGGGCAGCGATACGGTAGCAGCGATGATTTTGGCCTTAGCCCCCTATTATCAAGAGCCGGCCATTAAAACGGTTATTGATGAAGGGCTTGAGCTAATCAAGGCTATTCAAAAAAGCGATGGCGCCTTATATGCTGATGGTTCGCAAGAATATGGCGCTACCTCTACCGGCTTAGGCATAGCCGCAGTGGCGGCTTTGGGTATCGACCCGGCCAGCATCAGCAAAGATAATAATAGCCTGGTAGACGGCTTGATGTCTTATCATGATTCTACTACTGCCAGTTTTAAGCCTACCTTTAGCAGCTTTGCCACCGAGCAAGGATTTAGAGGCTTATTAGCTGCCGCCTTGATTACCGAGGGTAGCAGCGATATTAATGCAGCCAATGCCTATTATCTTTATGATTTTGCTGCTTTAGATAAAGCGCCGGCCTTGGCCGTTCAAAACGATAAAGCACCGCTGATTTTTGAATTAGACCCTGCTTCAGCCACGGTTATAGTAAAGGATAATAATAATCAAAGCCAAACCGCTACTGTTGGCAAGCTATTTTATTTAGATGCCGGCAGCTATAGCTACCAGGTAAGCTTGGATGGCTATCGCAGCAAAAGCGGCAGCTTTACGATTAGCGAAGAGCAAGTAAGCCAAAGCAGTTTGCAAACTATTAATGTATCGCTATCCAAAAATGCGGCATCAGGCGGCGATAATATTGATGTTTCGTTTACCTTATTAGGCATTGATGATATTGTAGAAGGCAAGGACTATATTTATCAAAGCCATCCCCAAAATTTTGATACCTGGATTAGCCGCAAAAATTATAGCTTTAACGAAGGGATTAGCGTCTTTGAATTATTCGATCAAGCCTTATCCGATGCTAAAATCAACTATGTGGCCAGCGGCGGCTATGTAACGGAAATTAATGGCCTGGCCGAATTTAGCACCACCCCCACTTCGGGCTGGATGTATCTATTAAACGGCGAGCATATCACCCGCAGCCTGCGCGATCAAATCCTTAAAGATGGCGATAATATCATCATGCATTATACCGATGATTACACCCTAGAGCAGGGTGCCGAGGATTTTGGCGGCGGTGCCGCTAATAATAATCAAAATAATGCCGCCAATCAACAAATTGCCGATTTAGATACTAAGGCCAGCATCGAAAATGGCCAAGTACAGGCTCAGGTAAAGGCCGAGGATTTGCAAAATACCATTGCCAATGCCCTAGCCCAGGCCGAGCCTAATCAAGGCATTACCATTGCAATTAATGTAGAAAGCCCCAATCAAGAGCAAGCTATGCCTACTAATTTGCAGCTAAGCTTTGATTTATCAAGCGCCTTGCAAGCCGATTTGCAAAATGAGCAAATCGCAGCTTTAGCCATCAATAGCGATCTGGCCAATATCGAATTTGATAAGCAAGCCTTAGCCGCCATTATCGAGCAAGGCAAAGAGCTTAGCGGCGATATCCAAATTAAAATGGCCTTACAGGATAATAGCCTGCTATCGGCTGCTAATCAGGCCTTGGTGGGTGATAATCCCGTTTATGATTTCTCTTTATTTAAAGGCGAAGATTATATTGGCGATTTAGGCCAAGGCAAGGTAAAGATTAGCCTGCCTTATCAATTGGCCGCTAATCAAACAGCCGCTGATATTGTGGTTTGGTATATCGACGAAAATGGCCATGCCCAGCCGATGATTACCGAATATCAAGATGGAATATTAACTTTTTATAGCAACCATTTTTCCTTATATATGATTGGCGCTACCGATAGTTACCAGCCCTTTAACGATATTAGCAGTGCTGATTGGTTTTATGAAGCGGTTATTTATAATTATCAAAATCAGCTATTTAAAGGCTTAACGGAAACTGAATTTGCCCCTTATGTAAATCTGAATCGGGCGATGTTTATTACCATCTTATACCGCCTAGAGGGCGAGCCGGCTATCAGCGGCAGCCAAATCTTTAGCGATGTAGCAGCAGATAGCTGGTATGATGATGCCATCAACTGGGCGCAAGCCAATGGCATTGCTCAAGGCATAACCGCCGATTTATTTGCCCCCGAAGCCTTAATCAGCCGCGAGCAAATTGCAACCATGCTTTATAATTATAGCAATTATAAAACATATAGCAGCGAAACCAAAGCCGATTTAAGCAGCTATAGCGATTATCAGCAAATTTCCGATTGGGCCTTAGATGCCTTGGCTTGGGCTAATGGCAGTGGGCTGATTAATGGCCGCAATGCCGATTTATTAGCCCCGCTGGATTTGGCCAATCGTGCCGAAGCAGCAATGATTATGATGCGCTTTATCGAAACTTTTGTTAAATAACGATATACTACTTGCATTTTGCAGCTAAACTTGGTAAAATGAATTAGGTACTATTGACATGTATTGAAATAGTCAATAGTACCTAATTTTATGCTAAGCACGAATTGTTTTAAGAAAGAGGGTTTAACTTATGTTTAAAAAAATAGCAATAATTACCCTAAGCACTATGGCCTTGATAGCTGTTCTTGTTCCAACATTTGTTTTTGCTGCAACTGTACCTGCCGGCAACTCAGCAACATCTATAGCAACAACCCTTACTGATCCTTATATGAATATTCAAGGCATCCTTGATTCTTATAGCGATAGCAACCCAAATACTAGCTATGCCTGCCGTTTAACTAATTATAAAAATGGCCAGATTATCCTTGGCGCAGGTGATGTGCTGGCAATTGGTTATAGCCATGGTGGATATAACAACGGATTTGTTGACAGTTTAAGGGTTGGCCTATCCGGTGAATTTGTGAATTATGGCACAATTATCCTATATCCGGGCAGTAAAATTATAATTGATAAGGAGGCTGTATTTAGAAGTGCCGGCCGCATCATTAATCAAGGCGGTACAATTGAGTTTATAGATGCCGACCAATCAATAGAATATTTTACTTTGCCAACAATTAATAAAGGCAATAGCAAGGCCGAGCAAAACACTATTATTATCGAAGATGCCGGTATAAATGCTTTTATAAGCAGCAGCAAGCCAAATGCCAAAAAGCATTTAGCTGATAATAACGAGCTACAAGCGGCAATTGCCGGCAGCCCACTATTAAAAATACATCCCGGCTATAAGCAAGGCCAAGTATTTGCCGGCTTTGAGATAGTAGGCAATACTATTGATGCAAACACCCTAACCAGTGACGAAACCTTTTATTACCTAGACATCCCCACTTATACCAAAGGCCAAACAATTATTATTAAAGCCCTTTGGCAGGAAAAATAAAGGTTTTAAAAAGAGCAAATATTTAAAATTTGAATTTTAGCCAAAACTGTGCTATAATAGATATAATAAGTGACAAAGATATAAATCAATCCCCCGTACTTTATAGTAATAAAGGAGGTAAATTTATGTTTAAAGAGTTTGATAATTTAGAGGTAAAAATCGAAAGCATCAATTACTTTATTTCACTATGTAATGATTATCTTTTTGTAGCACGCGATTATGATGGCAGCGGCCAAATAATTACCGTGGCCGAAACCAGCACCCTATTACATATTTTGGACAATCCGGGCATTAATGTAACAGCATTATCTAAACATCTTAACCGCACTAAGGGTGCTGTTTCGCAAATTATTCGCAAACTAGAACGCAAGGGCTTAATTAAACGCGAACTTTGCTTAGAAAACCGCACTATAACTAATTTTTATACTACCGAGCGCGGCCAGAAGTTATGCATTGCCCATCGCCTTTTTGAGCAAGATTCCTATAAAAGCACTTTTGACGATTTATCCAAAACCTGCACCTCGGAGGAGATTAATGCCTTCTTTAAAGTAATGGAGGCCTATATTCAGGTTTTTCAAGAGGGTAATGTAAATACTACTTAGATAAGCGATTATAATTTTTAACCCCTTGGAGATATTGCCTTAAGTAGCTCGTTTTTTGCAAAAAAAAATCATCATAACTTTTAATTTGGGGCTGTCGCATTGCGACAGCCCCAAAACTTTATGCTAATAATCAATCTTTTTATCATAAAGGCGAGCCGCATTTAATACCACCAATACCGAACCGGCATTATGCACTAAAGCCCCGCTAGCCGGGTTAATCAAGCCCATTACGGAAAGAATAATTGCCCCAAAATTAATTACCATCGACATGGCAATATTAAACTTAATCGAAAAAATAGTAGCATTGGAAAGCTTTTTGATATAAGAAATTTTGCCAATATCATCGCCCAAAATTGCAATATCGGCGGCATCAATGGCAATATCGCTGCCCATTGTGCCCATAGCAATACCCACATTGGCCGTTTTTAAAGCCGGGGCATCATTTACGCCATCGCCTACCATGCAAACCTGATTTTGCTGCATCAGCTCCTTAACCGCAGCAACCTTATCCTGAGGCAAAAGCGAGGCATAAACTTGGGATATCCCCACCTTAGCTGCTATAAAATCGGCCGTTTGCTGATTATCGCCGGTTAAAAGCACCGTATTGGCTATGCCGGCCGCATTAAGGGCAGCAATGGCCGCTTGCGAATTATCCTTAAGCTGATCGGCCAAAGCAATTATACCCAAAATGCGTTCCTGGTCAGCCGCAATAATCAAGGCCTTACCCTGGCTTTTAAAGCTATCAAATAGCGAGTTTATATCGCCTGCTATCGCCAAATTAGCTTCGTCGGTAATTAGTTTTTCATTGCCGCAATAAATAATGCGCCCATCCAAATTGGCAATAACACCCTTGCCCACCTTTAAATTAAAATTGCTGATTTTGGCCAATTTAAGCTGCCGCTCGCGCGCATATTGGCTGATAGCCTTGCCCAAAGGATGCTCCGAGCGGCTTTCTACCGAGGCTATTAGGCTAATTAGCTCATCTTCGGCAATATCAAAGCAATGGATATCGCTAACTTTTAATTTGCCGCCGGTTATAGTGCCGGTTTTATCAAGGGCTACCGTATTTACCTTGCCCATTTGCTCCAAGGCCTCGCCCGATTTAATCAATACCCCGTTTTTGGTGGCCTGACCAATAGCAGCCATAATCGAAGTTGGCGTGGCCAAAGCCAGGGCACAAGGGCAAAACACAACCAAAACCGTAACCGCCCGCACTAAGGCATCGGCCTTTTGATCAAAACCAAAGGCCAGCACCAGATAGGTAATAGCCGCAATTATACAAGCCAGCGGCACCAAATAGCCGGCCCATTTATCAACAATTTTTTGGGTAGGCGCTTGATGATTTTCGGCATCTTCTACCAGCTTAATCATCTTTTGCAAAGAGGAATTGGCAAAGGATTTGCTAACTTTTATATCCACCGAGCCAAAACGATTGATAGTGCCGGTAAACACTTCATCATTAGGCCCTTTGTCCACCGGCAAACTTTCGCCGGTGATAATGCTTTGATCAACGGTGGTATTGCCTTCGATAATCAGGCCGTCGGCCGGAAAACTTTCGCCCGGCAAAACTCTAATAATATCGCCAATTTTAATATCTTGGGGATCAAGCAGGCTTTCGGCTTCGTCAATAATTAAACGTGCCTGGTTAGGAACCAGATTTAAAAGCTTTTCTATTCCCTTTTTAGCTTTTTCTACCGTGCGATCTTCCAGCAATTCGCCGATGGCCATAATAAAGGCCACCTCGCCGGCGGCAAAAATATCACCAATATAAACCGCAGCTATCATGGCTATGGTAATTAAAAGCGGCGAGGTGATTTTTTTGGCCATCAGATTAATAATCGCACTATAAGCAAGCGGTATGCCCGAAATAAATAAAGGAACCCAAGCCGGATTAAAAGGCAAGCTAAACTCGATTTGGCTTAAGGGCAAAATATATTCAATAATAAATGAAGCCAGCAAAAATAAGCCAGACACCCAAAGCATGGGCGCTGAATTTAATTTATTAATATAGTCTTTCATAAATCCTCCTAAATTGTTTTAGAAAATTGATTTAAGGCCTTGATTAGCTTTTGAATAGTTTCTTCTTCTTGGCCGCTGCTAATACCGCTTAATACGCAATGATGCATATGGCCTTCCAGGATAATTTGGCCGGTTTTATGCAAGGCCGACTTAATTGCCCCAATTTGAATTAGGATATCCTCGCAGGGTTTATCCTCGTTAACCATTTTTTGCACACCGCGTACCTGGCCTTCTATTTTTTTAAGGCGCTTATTTACAGCTTCTACATCCATACATTGTTTCATCTATATTCCTCCTTAATAATTTCAATATACCCATAGGGGGTATGGGTATATTATAGCACTTTGGATACAAATGTCAAGTAAAAAAGATAAAAAAAATTTTCTTTTTTTGCTTGACAATTTCCTAGTAATGTAGTACACTATCAATAGTTAGATAAAGCTAACCAAAACATAGCATATGCCAAGCAGGCCGAATCACTTTACTCAAAAAGTTAGCAATAGCTAACCAAACTAAGAAAGAGGTGTCATATGAGCGTTGTAATCATTGGTGGCAATGAATGTATGGAAAGGCGGTATATTGATACCTGCAAAGCCTATGGCTGCAAAGCCAAGGTATTTACCAAAATGCGCGGTGATATTCGCAGCAAATTTGGCAGCCCGGATATGATAATATTATTTACCAATACCGTATCCCATAAGCTAATAGCATGTGCCAACTGCGAGGCAAAGCGTTGCCAGGCCAGGGTAGAGCGTTGCCATTCCAGCTCTTTAACCGCCCTAAAAAATATCCTGGAAGCCATTTAATAATTACCCCCCCTGATAAAAATACTCTAACCAATTGGTTGGGGTATTTTTCATACTATCAAAAAAGCCAAAACTCCATTTCCCGTGGGGGGATGGAAAGGGGGGCTTGCCCCCCTTGCGTTCAATGAATTGCAGCGTAAGCTGCCAATATTCTTTCCCGGTTCTGGAAAGAATATTGCTCAGGCTGGCAAAAAACTGCGTTTTTTGCCAGCCTGAAAAATACTCTAACCAATTGGTTGGGGTATTTTTTTTAAGCAAACTAAGTACTACTTATATCTTAGCGCCTAAAACCATACCACTACTCACCACTTAAGCATAAACCTATATCTTGTGTTTTGCAATAAAGCAAGTGCTTATATATAGTATACCCTATTAACTGTGGCCTTTTGTTTAAAAAAAAATGAAAAAAGTTGCTTTTAAAAAAAGGATATAAGCCTCTAAAATAGAAAATAGTTAGATACAAAGTGGTACAAAGTGGTACAAAGTAGAGCTATGGTCCCACAAAGTAGCATAAGCATGATGTAAAGTAGAGGGCTAGCGATGTTTATTGGCGAAAGCAATCATTCTATCGATAATAAGGGGCGTTATATTGTGCCCGTTACTTTTCGTGAAGAATTGGGCGATATTTTTTATATCACCAAGGGCTTGGATCAATGCTTATTTGTCTATTCCGAGCAAACTTGGCAACAAAAAGTGGACGAATTGGCTAATCTTTCGTCTACCAGTGCTAATATGCGCCGCTTTGCCCGTAATTTTTTCTCGGCTGCCCAAAAAGTTATGCCCGATAAACAGGGGCGTGTTCTAATCAGCCCCGCCTTGCGCAAACATGCGCAGCTGGAAAAGGAAATTGTAACCATCGGCGTATCCAGCCGCCTGGAAATTTGGGATGCCGCCATGTGGCAAAAATATAATGATGATGATGCATTCGACGATAGCAGCAATTATGAGGCAGTTGCCGAAAATCTGCCCGATATCTGCCTATGAGCGAGCATAATTTTAAGCATTTACCGGTTCTATTGGATGCCACCATCGAGGGCCTTAATATCAAGGCCGGCGGCCTTTACTTAGACGGCACTTTAGGCGGCGGTGGCCATAGCTTGGCCATTTTAAAGGCTGCTGCCAATATTAATTTAATCGGTATCGATCAAGACCAAGAAGCTTTAGCCGCCGCTAATTTACATTTGGCGGCCTATCAAAAACAAATTCACTTATACCATGGCAATTTTGCCGATATGGCGCAGGCTGTGGCCGCTTTTAATTATCAAGCGGGCAGCTTAGATGGCATATTACTGGATATTGGAGTATCTTCTTATCAATTGGATAATGCGGCTCGTGGTTTTTCCTATATGCAGGATGCGCCTTTGGATATGCGGATGGATGCCAGCCGCGATTTAAGTGCTTACCAGGTAGTTAATCAGTATTCGGCCGCTAAATTAACCGATATATTTTATCAATATGGCGAAGAAAAATGGGCCAAGCGTATTGCTTT
>CAYJPF010000030.1:0-26083 GCA_964372025.1 uncultured Peptococcaceae bacterium
ATGAATAGATATTGCCCGATTCGATATCCATATCAACATAACTGTTCTGGTTTTGAGCTCTTAATCTAATCGCTGTGGAGGGATCATTATTGGTCATTCTTTCGATAACATAAATGGTTTCTGCATCATCACCTGCATCTTGCCAGGATAGATTGCAGCCGCCCTCCGCCGGCGATACACCCAAATTATAGGGCGTTGGTAACTCGTCTGCCTCATTATCGCCGCCGATTAAATTGTCTTGATTACCATTGTCTAAGCCGGTATTCAAATCCGAGCCCGGATCAGGGCCCGGGTTAACCGGGATATTTACACCGCCGATTAAGGCATGCTCCTCGATAGCACAATAAGCTGTGGGCGCATATAGTGGATCATAATATAACATATCTACATATTCCGGCGGACAACCACCTGTTACCAAGCCTTCGGCTACATTAGCCAAATGGCGCACCGCTAAATGCTCGGGATGGGTACACACATAGTATAATTCTAAGCCCGGCGTAAAGGCAGTATGGGTTGTGCATGTTTCGGTAGGCATATAAAATTCATAGTCGCCTACCCTGGAATCGATTACTTGGCCTTCTACGGTTTTCATCAAAACTTTAGTTTCTCTATCCGGGCAATAATCGGTGGCTAATAAGCCTGTTTGCGGGCAAATATCTGCTATTTGCCAAAAATCTTCCGGGCCTTCTCCGGGCACAAAGCGGGCATCTACCAGCTCCGAGCCTATAAATTGCTCCGGGGTTAAATCGGTAGGCAACATGCCGGTTTTAGTATCGATAGTTACCGAGGCCAAGCCATCAGGGCGAGTAAAGGTTTTTTCTTCCATGCCTTCTAAGGCTTGGGTCATCACTTCATTGAATAAATCGGCCGTTGCACCGCCACCATAAACGCTGGGCATATACTGAACTTGATCAAATTCATCAAATTTATTATCATAGCCCATCCAAACGGCGGCCGAATATACAGGCGTATAACCGCAGAACCAAATATCTTTAGTACCGCTTTTGCCGGCATAATCGGGATCTTCGCTGCCGGGCGGCAATTCTACTGTACCTGTTTTACCTGCTGTTTGCCAACCCGATACCTTAGCTGCCGTACCGGTACCGCCCGATACCGCGCTCATTAATACATCAGTCATCAAATAAGCACTTTGCTCGCTTAATACTTGACGGCGATTAGGCTCTACTTCGTATACTAAATTACCGGCCGAATCCACTATCCTGGTGATGGCATAGGGCTCGGTATATACCCCGCCATTGGCAAAGGTGCTAAAGGCGCCGGCCATTTCCAGCGGCGATACACCCTCGGTTACCCCGCCTAAGGCCATGGCTGCATTATTGGCATCTATTTCGGATAATGGTAAGCCCATATTTACCGCATAGCTCCAGCCTACCTCGGTACCAATCATTTGCAAGGCCTTTACCGCAACCACATTTCGAGATTGCATAACTGCCCTACGCATGGTAATGCGGCCTAAATAGGCCCAGTCGGAGTTTTTGGGATTATAGCCGCCGGTAAAGGGCGAATCGTCAAAAACAAAGTTGGGGCCATAGCCTAAATCGATAGCCGGTGCATAAGATACAATCGGCTTAATCGAAGAACCGGGCTGCCTGGCCATCGAGGTAGCACGGTTAAAACCACGGGTGGTCGAATATTCCCTGCCGCCTACTATGCCCACAATCTCCCCGGTATAAGGGTCCATCATAGCCATGCCGCTTTCAACAGGATCGCCGGTATCGCTTTCGATAAAGTTTTCCGGATCGGCATATTCGGCTTCCATAATGCCTTGGATACGGGGATCCATAGTAGTATATATATGCAAGCCGCCCGAAAATACCAAATCCGGCGACATATCCATGCCTACCAAAATATCGGTGGCTTCTTCAATTACATAATCAACAAACCAGCCATTTTGATAATCGGCACCGGTATTTTCGCCCAAGCCTTGGTTTAAAATTAGCTCATCGGCCTTAGCTTCTTGCGCTATTTCGCTATACACTTCGGGCATAAAATCGATTAGATTATTCAAAACCGTATCGCGCACGGTTATGGCTCGATCCGGATATTGATACGGGCTATAATAACCGGGATTACGCAAAATACCAATTAAAAGCGCAGCTTCGCTTAAGGATATATCCTGAACTTCTTTATTAAAGTAATATTCGGCAGCCGCTGCCATACCATAAACCCTAGGGCCTAAATAAATTTCGTTTACATATAGATAAAGGATTTCATCTTTATCATAGTTTTGTTCAAATTGCACAGCTAGCAGGGCTTCTTTGGCTTTACGTTCCATATAGCGCTCGGTATCGCCTACCACATTACGCACCAGCTGCATGGTAATGGTAGAAGCACCCTGCTCATAGCTTAATTCCTGATTCTGAAAAGAAGCCAGCGCATTTTCCACAACGGCACGCCCTACCGACCAAGGATCCACCCCGATATGCTCATAAAAACGCCTATCTTCGGTGGCAATCAAGGCATCGATTAAATAATCCGGTACATCATCTAAGCTTACATTTACCCGGTTTTCGCCGCCATGCAAACTACCAATTTCTACACCATCCTGGTCATATACAAAGCCGGTTTGAGCCATAACCAATTGCTCTGCTTCTAATTGTGGCAATTCCTCGGCCAAGCTAAATGTCCAGGCGGCTATTAAAACACCAGCTATAATCACTACTAGCAATAAGCTTAAAAACAAAGTGGCGAATATACGCCCTATATTCAATTTTCTTTTAGGCTTGTCCTGCTTTTTATTTTTTTTTGTTGTTGCTGTAGACATATAAACCCCCAAAACTAATTTTCCAGTTAATAGTAAGATAATGAGGATAATTCCCCATTAGGGCATTATAACATAAAACCCCAAAAAGCGCAAACATTTATTATTTTTGCTGCGCTTTTAACTTTTTTAATGGCCACTGTTAGCCACAATATCATTTAAACCTACATTTAAATAGGTATCGGGGATGGGCCCGATAATTACACTTTCGGCCAAAAGCAAATCGGTAGATACATTAAATTTTTGCTCGATAAAAGGCGCGGTAATTAAAATTTCGCTTTCAATTTCCAACCAAATCCGATGCCTGGTTTGATTAATGCCGGCGGCCTCAAACTGGTCTTTGATCATTAAATTGGGGCTACCTAGGCCACTAAAAGGCAAATCAATTTTAGGGCCAAAACCGGCTAATAATTGGCTGCCGGTTAAAACACCCAAAGGCAAAGATATTTGCAAATTATTTAATTGATTTAAATCTTCTTCGATAGCAATTATAACATCACTTACCAGGGCATTTAAGCGCATGGTATTGGGGATCATTACCGCTACCTTGCCTTCATTATCTTTTTCCATGCTAATTAGGTTTTGATAATTTTGATAATCCGGATTAGCATCCAAAATAGCAAGCACTGCTTTTTCCATGGTACTGATGGCCAAGCTATGGGCTTTTAGCTGCGCTGCTTCTTCCAAAATTGGGCTAATTTTTATTTCGAACATAATTAAAGTTAGGATTAAAGATAGGGCAAATAAAATTAAACGCCCTTTGCGGCTTAAGCCGGCTTTTTTGGGATTACCCCATTTTTTGCGACGCATAATATCCCCCCTTAGGCCTTATTATATGCAACCTAAGGCTTAAGGGTTACCGCAAAATGCCAATTTGCTTCATCAAAAAGGCGGCATTGGTCGAGGTTGATTTGCCCATTTGCAGGCAATAATCAAAAAACATTTCGTCCTCTTCATAAATTTCCCTAAAACTATAATTTTTAACCCTATTTTCGCTTAAAGCTAAATCACAAATCGACAAATCATGGCTGGTAATTATGCCCATGGCCTGATTATGCGCCAATTCCAAAATAACTTCCTTAGCGCCATAAATGCGATCCTCGGAATTGGTGCCTCTAAAAATTTCATCAACTAAAAATAGCAGATTATCATTTTTACGGGCAGTTTCTACAATTGTTCTAATCCGCTTTAATTCGGCATAAAAGGTGGATATGCCACTTTGCAAATCATCGGCAATGCGCATCGAAGTAAATACCTGATAGCGCGAGCATTCTAAATGCTCTGCGCAAACAAATCCCCCGCTATAGGCTAAGATTAAATTAATACCTAAGCTGCGCAAAAAAGTAGTTTTACCGGCCATATTAGAGCCGGAAATAATAATTATGCTATCGGTCATATCAATATCATTATTGATTCTTTTTTGATTATTAAGCAAAGGATGCCCCAAATTTTGCGCCTTAAGCTGATGCTTTTGTTCGCAGATAGCAGGCATAGAGCAATTATTGCAAATATTGGCCAGCGAAGCTAGGCTAAGCAGGCTTTCAAAGCTTGCTAAATCATTAATCCAGGTTTTAACTTTATGGCCGAATTGCTTTTTCCACAGGCCTAAATCGATAGCGCAATTAAGATCCCAAAGCAAAAACAAATTCATAATCAGATAAAATAAGCCATTGCTGCGCAAATGGGTGCGGTTGATAATTTTAGCCAATTTATGGCTGGCTACTATTGCCGAATCCTGGCCAATACCGATATTTTGCTTAATTTTTTGCAAAAGCTGCGCTTTAAAGCTTTGCTTTTGCAGGCAAACAAACATTTCCTCATAATGATAAAATAGCGTAGGCGCTAAAGCTGCCCCGCCCAAATATTGATTAGTTTTAAGGCTAAAAATTAACCAAGTAGCTGCCTGGGCTAAAAATAAGCCTAAGGCAATAATATTTAAAATAGAGCTACTAAAAAGCAAAGCAGCAGCTAAGGATGTTATGGTAAATACAGGCATAAATTTAGCCACATATTTTAGCGGCGAATTTTGACCAAAAAATTGGCCATCGGCTAGGCGATTGATAATTTGCTCGATATTACCCTTAAAATTTAGGCCGGCGCTTAAATATTCAAAATGGCAGGCTAAATCTTGATCAAGTGCTAATTCGGCAATGGCGGCTTGCCTTTCTTTTAGCAAATTCAAATCAAAATCGGCATTTAACAAAGCTTCGCTTAAAGCGGCTTGTCCATAATAATTATGGCTTAAATTAAGCAAATTAAATAGCGAATTAGCACCGCAAATATCCAAATCGGCAGCGTAAGGATGCCCTTTGGGTAAATCGATTAAAAGCTGCGAATAGGCCTTGCTAAAATCACCCTCAATTTTAGCAAGATAATTTTGGCAAATTATAATTATTTGCTGCTGATAATGAACCTGCTTTTTAATTTTTAGCTGATAATAAAATAAATAAACTAAAATAATCAGCAATAAGCTAGCCAAAATAGCTAAAGGCAAATAATTGGGGCTATTAATAAAAATAATTGTAGCGATAATTAAGGCTAAAAAATTTAATAATTTAAGATTACCGATTAAGCTATATTGCTTTTGCCGCTCTTTAAGTTTAACTTGGCTATCTTTAATTTTTTGCTGATAAAAACTATCCATAAAATACTCCTCAAAAAATAATATATATAATAGAAGAAACAGGTTTGCTAATTGCCTATTTATTATAGCATAACAATTTAATTAATTCAAATTATAAATTTCAACAAATTTCGGGTTTTGGCCTAACTTTTATTGACTTTTTAGGCCAAGTTATGAGATAATATATATATGCAGCTAAAGTGATTTATAAAGGAGCGCCTATGCTAAAATCATTAACAGCTTATACCTATCAACTCGATAATTTCGACTTAGCCATAGCCGAAATTTTAGAGCAGCTTAATCTGGCCGAAAACCTGCAAAAAAACAGTGTGGGTATTATTAACTGCTATAATGAATTTATAGAAAATGGCCTGGTAGCCGCCTTAGCACAAGCTTTGCCCTTTGATATTGTGGGCTGTAGCAGCCTAGGCAATGCCACGGCCGGCCAAAATGGGCCAATGATGCTTTGCTTGATGGTTTTAACCGCCGATGATGTGCAGTTTAAAACAGTCTTTTCCGAAGATTTAACTATAAATCCTAAGCAAGCGGTAGAAAATGCCTATCAACAGCTAGCCGCTGCCAATTTAGGCCCTGCGGCTGTAATTTTAAGCTTTTTTCCCTTAAATAGTAATTTAATAAGTGGTAATCTTTGCGATTATTTACAAGATATTGCTGCTCCCAGCCCCATTTTTGGGCTTTTTGCCAGCAATTTTGATGCTTTTTCGCAAAATTTTAGCCTGCATAATCAGCAAGCCACTAATAATAATCTTAGTTTATTGGCGATTTATGGCAATATCCGAGCCGATTTTTTCCTGGCATCAATACCATCTACTAATATTCAAAGGCAAAATTCCATTATTACCGCCTCTTACGAAAATCTTTTGCAGGAAATTAATAATTTAAACTTAGATCAATATGTCCAAAACATTGGTTTGGGCATAAACCGCGAGATTATTACATCTATCCCCTTTATTGCCGATTTTCAGGATGGTAATTTACCCTTAGCGCGTGCCATTTTTAGTATTAATGAGCAGGGCTATGCTGTTTGCGGATCTGCCCTGCCGGAGGGCACAACCTTGGCACTTGGTTATTTGGAGTACGAGGATGTGCTGCAAACCGCCGAGCAAGTACTTGATCAGGCCTTAGCTAAAGGCGGTAAGGCTTTAATTTTGTATCCATGCAAATCGCGCAATGTGGTTTTAGGGGCAGATGCCCAGGCCGAGCTGGAATTTATCAGCCAAAAAATCGGCCATCAACTACCTTATCTTGTTGCTTATGCCGCCGGGGAAATTTGCCCTATCTATGATAAAAAAGGCAATTTATTAACCCGCTATCATAATTATTCACTTATTGGCCTTTTGCTTTCCTAGTTGCTGTTAATACCAGTTTAAAACCTTTACTTATAGCAGCAAAATATACGGGGTATATACTATGACTAATGACCTTATAACCAAAAACCTACAAACCAGTTTGGAGCAAGCCGAGCAGGAAATTAAGTCTTTAAAAAGGCAAGTAAATTATTTAAACACAGTTATCGATCGCTCTAAGCTTAGCCTTACCAATAAAAGCAATTTAAACAGCCTAATTAATGCCGAAAGATTGCGCCAGGAGCGTTATCTAAGCCTTTTTTTAGAAAACTGCCCCGATATCATGCTATTTGTGGATGCTAAAGGCTATTTAGCCTATTGCACCAATATATTTTTACAAGAAACCGGCATTATCAATATTGGCTTAATCAATGGTCATCATTATAATACTATTTTTAATCCTTATTTAGAGATGGATGTATTATTACAAATCGATAAGGCCTTTAAGGCAGCTATCAGTACTCATCAGGATATATATTTGCGCTCTAGTATTGATATCCGCGGCACAAATAATCCTCGCAAATATGATATTCATATCGTACCGATGGTAGATGATGAGCAAATAGCAGTGGGCGCTTTGATAATTTTTCATGATTTTACCGATCTTGTTTTAGCTAAGGAAAAAGCCGAGCAGGCCAGCATAGCTAAATCCGAATTTTTATCAACAATGAGCCATGAAATTCGCACCCCGATGAATGCTATTATCGGCATGACCACTATTGCCCAAAAAACGGAAAATGCAGCTAAAAAAGACGATTGTTTAATCAAAATTAATCAGGCCTCTAATCATTTATTGGGTATTATTAATGATATTTTGGATATGTCTAAAATCGAGGCTAATAAAACCGAAATCAGCCATGCCGAATTTAATTTTGAGCAAATGCTGCTTAAAATTGCCAATGTGCAGTCCTTTAAAATCGAAGAAAAGCTGCTTGATTTTACGATTGAGGCCGATAATAATATTCCGCAACTATTGATGGGCGACGAGCAGCATCTTAACCAGGTAATTACCAATTTGATGTCGAATGCTATTAAATTTACGCCCGAACAGGGGCAAATCAAATTAAAAGTTGCTATCGAAGCCGAGGAAAAAAGCAGCCTTATCCTGCGTATTTCGGTTAAAGATAGCGGCATTGGCATTAGCGAAGAAAATCAACAAAAGCTATTTAGCTCTTTTGTACAGGCCGATAGCAGCATTTCTCGCCGTTTTGGCGGTACCGGCTTGGGGCTGGCTATTTGTAAAAAAATTGTAGAGAAAATGGATGGCCAAATTTGGGTTGAATCTAAGCTTAATCATGGTTCTACTTTTATCTTTACCTTACGTTTAGGCAAGGTAACTATTCAGCCTAAGCCGCCACTTCTTCCCTGGGCGCAACTTAGATTATTAATTATCGACGATAGCCAAAAAACCGATAATTACTTTTATCATTTGGCTATTAAAGATAATTTTAATTATCAAATTTGCCCCAATTATCAGCAGGCTGCCGATTTAATTAAAAATCAGCAAGAAGATTATGATATTATCTTGCTTAGCTGGTATTTAAATAAGCAAAAAACTATTGATTTAGCCAAACAAATCAATCCCCATAAGCTAATTATCATTATGCCCGGCCTAAATAGCGTGCCCGATGTAGAGGAGGCTCAGGCGGCCGGTTTTACAAGCTTTATTCATCAGCCAATTTTTAATTGTTTATTTTATCAGGCTGCATTAAAGATAATTAATCCGCAATCTTTAGCAATATCTACCCCTATAATCAAGGATTATACCAATGCCTTTAGCCAAAAGCGGGTTTTAATTGCCGAAGATATCGAAATTAACCGTGATATTATTGCAGCTTTATTGGAATATACCGCAATTAGCATTGATTTTGCCGAAAATGGCAGCATAGCTGTTAATAAAATGCTTAATAATGGCGATCGGTATGATTTGATTTTAATGGATTTGCATATGCCCGAGCTGGACGGCCTGGAAGCCAGCCGCCAAATTAGAGCCTTACCGCAAGCTAAAGCAGCAATTATTCCCATCATTGCCATGACCGCCAATGTATTTAAAGAAGATATCGACCGCTGCCTGGCCGCCGGCATGAATGATCATATCGGCAAACCGCTGGATATTGATATTGCTATTGCCACTATGGCCAAATATTTATTATAAATTAAAGGAGTATTTATGCATATAGTTTTAGTAATGCCCGAAATTCCCAATAATACCGGCAATATAGCCCGTACCTGTGCCGTTACCGGTTGCAGTTTACATTTAATTAGGCCTTTGGGGTTTTCTACCGATGATAAGCAATTAAAGCGAGCCGGTTTAGATTATTGGCAGCATTTAGATTTGCATTATTATGATAATTTTGAGCAATTGGAGGCTAAATATCCTAATGCTCGTTTTTTGCCGGCCACTACCAAGGCTAAATCTTATTATACCGATATTAAGTTTAAAGATGATGATTTTATAGTTTTTGGCCGCGAAACGGCAGGCCTACCGCCCGAGCTTTTGGCCAAATATATGGATAATGCCCTGCGTATTCCGATGGGCAAGGATATTCGTTCTTTAAATTTAGCCAATTCGGTGGCGATAATTGTTTATGAAGCCTTGCGCCAAAATAATTTTGAAGGCTTAATTTAGGTATTGCCATGGCTAATCCTATTTTAAGTATAGCAGCCCCCGCCCAAGCCGAATTAATTGAAAAAAAATCTCGCTTTATAGCGAATATTTTTCCGGTTGATACAGAAGAGGCCGCCGCCGCCGCTTTAGCCCAAATTCGTCGCCAATATAAAGATGCCAATCATCATGTTTATGCAATGCAAATCGGCTCAAATAATCAAATTCAGCGTTCTAATGATGATGGCGAGCCGGCCGGTACCGGCGGCCGCCCTATTTTGGAGGCCATTAAGCATCAAAATTTGCAAAACACCTTAATTATTGTTACTCGCTATTTTGGCGGAGTATTATTAGGCAGCGGTGGCTTAGTAAGAGCCTATGGCAAAAGTGCAGCTTTAGCAATAGATGCCGCCCAAATCATCAAGTTAATCCCCGGCCAAACCTGGGCTATTCATTTTGATTATCCGCTAATTGCCAAAATCGAGATTTTGCTTAATAATCAAAGTATCCAAATAGCCGAAAAAAGCTATTTGGATAAAGTATGCTTTTTAATTAAAATCCCCACTGATTTAGCACCTAGCATTATCGAGCAGCTAAATAATTTAGCCAATGGCAATTTGCATAGCCAATGCCTGCTGGAGGAAATGATTATTGGCTAGTATGATTTATTAAGCAATTTAGCCTTATGCCATAAGCTAATTGCACTAAAAACATCAGCTACAAATATAAATTGCAAAATACGATGAAGCAATGCTTGTTTGGATGACAAAGCATTGCTTTTTTTACCATGCGCAATTGTTGCCAGCCCTATTATACCACTTAATATAATGGCCATCATATCCAATACCCACAAAATTACCGAAATACCAAAGGTAAAGATAGTAGCCATAAAGATAATCCCAAATCCAAAAATAAAAAGATAGGCCGGAATAGGAATTATTTTAATTAGCATATTAAGCCGGCAGCTTTCTTCAAAATCATATTTACTGCGCAAACTGCTAAAATAGATGATAATAGCACAAATAAATGCTATTAACCAAAAAACTAAAAGAGCAAATAAAAGCAGGTAGGCATTGCTATCAAATAGCGTATCAATTAAAAACCCGTTAAACAAACAATAAATAGCAAATGCAATTGTATAAGGAAAAAGCATTACAATAATGCCTAAAAATTTGTGCATTGATAGCCCCCCCCCAATCTACTCATCCACCGGCGAGGCTAATTCCAAATTTTTAGGGTTGGCAGCCGGAATATTCAGCAATTCCTCCTGCTTTACTACCGGGAATATTTGCAATATCCTTAAAGTATCAATAATACCACCGGAATAGACCAGCCCTGTTTCCAAGGTAGAAGGATGGCCAATGGCTTTAATTACCACCGGCGATAATAATTCTTCATCATCAACCACAATACTAAAATTACCATAGCCCATATCTTTATCAATAATTTGGCTTTGGCTATTAATACGGATATTATTGATGGCTACCGCCTCGGCACCGGTTACAAATAGCTCATTAACAATATCGATTAAATCATAAGCTATCAATCGCGAAGATTCGCTGGTAATGGTTACGGTAATGCCGGGCCCTTCGATATCCTTGCTGCCATCGGCAATATGCAGGCTATTTAGCCTGGCCTCTTGGGTGGCAGCCACGTCTAAGCCGGAATTTACCAGCTCTTCGGTGGCATTAAGCTCGTCTTCTAAGGTATCCAGCTCGGTTTGCAAATCGCTTTTTCTGTCCATTAAGTTTAAGGCTAAAGCGCTTAAATCCTGATAGCTCTGTGATTCTAAAGAATCGCTATAAGCAGTATGGGTACGGTATTGAGCCACGATTAAGATGCCGAAAATAATAAAAATAAAGGCCAGCGTAATCTGGGTTTTAAATGATGAGCTTTTAGTGTTTTGATCTTGTTTGGACGGGCTATTCATGTTGATCTTCCTCGCTAACTACTAAATCATAGCTTAAGGTTTCGTATTGGCGAGCATTACTTTCTTGGCTTTGATTACGCCTTTTTTGTGCCGCTTTACGGGCTTTTTTATTACGATGATACTGCACCAAGCCACGACGAATAAAGCCAATATTATTAAAAATGCGAATACCAAAAGCAATAACTGCCGCCAAATGCAAATCTAAGCCCAGTAAATCACCCAAATAAGCCAAGGCTGCCGCTAAAATGCTATTGATAAAAAAGCCGCTAATCATAATAGCGCCATCAAATTTATCTTCCAAAACGGCCTTAAAGCCACCCAAAAGCGAATCCAGGCTAGCCAATACCGCAATCGACATATACTTAATCAAAAAAGTAGGCAAGGCAAAGGCAAATACCGAGCCTAATAATAAGCCGCAAATTAGCCCCATTAAAGGCAACCACATAGCTAAATCTCCTCAGCAAGTATTATGGTATTATTATGAATATAATTATGGTGTAATTTTACTGTAATTATAGGTATAAGAGCCGGTATAATTATTAATAATTAAATTATCCTCTTCAGTAATTTTTAAGGGCAAACCATTAGTATATAAGGTTTGATAACGGCTGGATTGCTGCAAGGCAGCCTTTAAAAGCTCGGCATCGCCGATAGCGCTAATCGTATAAGGCGGTGCTAAACGTGCCGAATTGACCAAAATTACCGTGCCCACACAGCGGATATTATAGGTATCATGCAAGCGAATGCCATTAATGGCAATGGCCTCGCTATACGGGGCAATGGCATGCACCATATATAGCAAATCTTTATCATGCACAATAAATTGCTCGGGATTATAATTATCGGGATTATTTAGCTTGGCCTTTTCGGCACCGGTTTTATTATCATCTACGGTTAAAATTATGCCCGGCCCTTGCAATTTAGTTAAGCAGGCATTAATCTGCGCTGTGGCCAATTCATCACCTAAATAACTAAGCCTGGTTTGGCCTTCGGATTGCTCGGAGTGGATATCGCTAATTTGCTGATTAATCAAAACCGCCTCGGTTTCCATTTGGGCAATTTCGGCCTCTAGGGTATTGATGGAACGAATTAACTCCTCGTTACGGGGATCGGGCTGATTAATGGTGGCGGCATTGCCATTGATGGTAATCATCAAAAAAATGCCGGCAACAAAGGCTAAACAAGTTAAAAATAATAATTGACTTTTACGTGATTTCATAATTATCACCTCAAAAAAACACAATATATATCCTATTATACATCAAATTAGCCAATAATAATAGTATTATTTTTATTTTTTTTTGGATTGATGGCCAAAACTTTATAAAAGTTTAAACTGCAAATTTAAAAGCGCTTTTTAGCCTAATTTGCAGGTATTTGTATTGATTTTAAAAAGGATTTTTTTGATAAATCGTCGAAGTAATATAGGTTAAAAAAGGAGGGCTGGTTTTGTCTATTTCGCATTATTTTGAATGGAGCTTCGAATTTATTATAGCTGCCTTATTTGATATTACCATCTTGGCCTTTATTATCTATAAATTCTTACTGATGATAAAAGGCACTCGTGCCATTCCCTTAATTAGGGGTATTGTGGTTTTATTTTTGGCGGCCACCATTACCCAAGAATTAGGCCTATTAGCCATGAGCTGGATTTTAGATCAATTATGGGCGGTTGTTTTTGTGGCCTTAGCGGTTATCTTTCAGCCGGAATTGCGCCGTGCCTTAGAGCAAATCGGCCGCAAGCAACTTATTTTTAGCAATCGTGCCGATCTTAATACCGGCGATATTGTGCATATCATCGACGAAATTACCGGCGCTTTGGTGGCTTGTGCCAAAACCAAAACCGGCGTTTTATTAATTATCGAGCGCGAAACCGGCCTTAATGATTATATCGAAACCGGGGTAAGATTAGATTCGGCCATCAGCCAAGAATTTTTGGTTAATGTATTTGTGCCCAATACCCCTTTGCATGATGGCGCGGCCATTATTCGCGGCGACCGCTTAGCCGCGGCAGCCTGCTTTTTGCCTTTAAGCGATAATCCCTATTTAAGTACCACCTTAGGCACACGCCATCGTGCCGGCATTGGTATATCCGAAGTTAGCGATGCCATTGCCTTAATAGTTTCTGAGGAAACCGGCATTATCTCCTTGGCACGCGGTGGCAAATTAATGCGCTCTTTAGACGAAAAACAATTGCGCGAATCGCTCTCCTCTATTTTAAATAATGCCGGCGAAACTAAGTTTTTCTGGCAAAAAAAGGGGGGTGCTCAAAATGGCTAAAAGTATTAAAGGCCTTGCTATTATCAAAAAAATTGATAAGCTTTTGGGAGCCAATTGGGGCTATAAAATGGGGGCTGTTTTAATTGCCATCGCCCTTTGGGTAATGGTAACAGTCAGCGCCAACCCCCTGGATGAGCGCACTTTTCCGGTGGCAATTATCCCCCAAAACCTCGAAAGCGATTTATCCATGCTCGAAACTACCAACCAGGTAAATATTAGGGTGCAAGGCGCTTCGGCGGCTATCAATACCCTAACCAATGCCGATTTTCAGGCCACTATTGATTTAATTGGCCTAAGAGCCGGCCAAACCTCGGTAGAAGTGCAAATTACCGCCCCCGATAATGTTACCGTGCTCTCGCTCACACCTGCCACTATCGAGGTAGAGCTTAAAGATATCGCCACCGAAAGCTTCCCGCTTCAGGTAGATGTTATTGGCGAGCCACCTGCTAATTATCTAATGCATAATCCCCTGCTTAGCCCCGAAGAAATATCCCTATCCGGCCCGGAGGATTATTTAAACTTGGTATCACGTGTTTATGTAGTGGCCGATCTTAATCAAATCGAGGATTTAAGCGATCCTCAATATCAAAAAAATACTACCATTATGGTTGAAGATTTTAATGGCAATGATATAACTTCTTATTTTACCAATAATATTTATCCCTTGGCGGCGGAGGTAACCGTGCCTATTTTCCATAATCGCCCCGAGGAAATTATCCCGATTAGGATTAATTTAGCGCATGAGGTAGCCCCCGGTTATCAATTAAGCCTATACAGTGCCACGCCTAATGCGATTAGTGTTTTTGGCGATCTTAATGATTTGCAAGCCCTAACCCATATTTCCACAGCGCCGATTAATTTAAGCAATTTGAATATCTCTACCAGCTTAGAAGTGCCCTTAGAGCAAATTGCCGGTTTGGATTATGCCCAAGATACCGTAACCGTATCCCTGCAAATCGAGCCGATAGCCAGCAAGGATTTTACAATTTTGCTAACCCATAGCCAAAATGTTTTTCCGGGCATGACGGCCGAGGTAAATCATCAGCCTTTAAATATTAGCGTTTATGGAGCCGATTCTTTTATCGAAAATCTATCTTCCGATGATATTATCCCTTATGTGGATTGCACAGGGCTGCAAGCAGGCAATTATGATTTGCCGGTGGAAGTTGCTTTGCCGGCCAATATCTATGTGATGAATATTAGCCCCACTTTGATTAATGTGGAAATTAGCCCCAATCAGGATACCGAGGCCTTAATATTTGATACCGAAACTGTGGATGATCAAGCTTTGGATGCCGAAAACTCCGCAACAGATGAAACCCCAAATACAGCAAATTAAGGATGAGCAATTATCAAAAACTATCAATACCGCCTGCAAGGGCTGCAATTAAGTTTAGACGAGGATCTTAATTATCGCCAAAATTTGGCACTTAAAATTTGTGCTCTGCTAGGCTGGCAGGCTGCCGATTTAGTGGATTTTCAAATTAGCGCCAAATCTTTGGATGCCCGTGATAAAGAGCAAATGGCCTTTATCTATAGCATAATTGCCTCTGGTTGCAAGCCGCGTCATAAAACCCATCTTAAGCGCAATCAAAAAATTGAGCAAATTAAAGCGCCGCCCAATACTAAAGACGAGCTATTTATGCCGCCTAAGCAGGCATTGCCGCTTAAGCAGCAGCCGCTTATTATCGGGGCCGGGCCGGCCGGGCTTTTTGCCGCCCTCGATTTAGCCCAAAAGGGCTTTAAACCGCTAATTATCGAGCAAGGGGCAATGATTGAGCAAAGATACCGGGATATCAAGGATTTTTGGCAGCATGGCCAATTAGGGGAATTTAGCAATGCCCAATTTGGCGAAGGCGGCGCCGGCACTTTTTCCGATGGCAAATTAACCTTTAGAGGCAAAGATAGCCGGGCTCGATTTATTATGGAGCAATTTATTAAATTTGGGGCTGATCCTAATTTACTTTATTGGCATAAACCCCATTTAGGCAGCGATATGCTGCGCCAAATTATCCCCCGCTTAAGGGAACAAATTATTGCTTTAGGCGGCCAATTTTATTTTGATACCTGCCTTAAGGATTTACAAATTAGCCCTAAAGCTAATGGTTTTAAGCTGGAAGGCATTGAGCTAAGCGGTAAATTTGCCGGGCAAATCCCCTGCTCTACCTTGATTTTGGCAACAGGCAATGGCGCCAGAGCCATATATCGGCTTTTGGCTAAATATAATATTGCTTTAGAGGCCAAACCTTTAGCCATCGGCTTTAGGATTGAGCATAGCCAGGATTTAATCGATAATGCGCAATATGGTGCTTATGCAGGCCATGCCGCTTTAGAAGCGGCCACTTATCAATTAAAATATCATGATGCAAAGCAGCGTGCCTATTATAGTTTTTGCATGTGCCCGGGCGGCCATATTATCAATGCGGCCTCGGCGGCAGGCGGCCTTTTAACCAATGGCATTAGCAATGCGGCCCGCAATAGCGGCCGCGCCAATAGTGCCTTAGTGGCGGCCATTAGCCCCGATCATGATTTTGATAATCAACCTTTAGCCGGCTTGGAATTTCAGGAAAAGTTAGAGCAAGCCGCCTTTAAGCTGGGCGGCAGCGATTATAGCCTACCCTGCTGCTTGGTAGAAGATTTTTTATTAGGCCAAAAATCGGCGGCCTTGCCTGCTGATTTTAAGCCATTTAGCTATGGCGCAAAAGCGGTAAATCTACGTGGCCTTTTAAGCGAAGATATCGAAAATGGCTTAATCAGCGCCTTAAATCATTGGGATCAAAAGCTAAAAGGCTTTAAGCAAAATGCGGTGCTGGCTGCTATCGAAAGCCGCACTTCGGCACCACTGAGGATTTTGCGTGATGCCGCTGGCCAAAGCCTTAATTTAGCAGGGCTTTATCCTTGCGGCGAGGGGGCAGGTTATGCCGGCGGTATTATGAGCTCGGCCATCGACGGCTTAAAGGCTGCGGCGGCTTGGCAGGAAAATCAAATTTAATAATCATAAAAGCCTTAATTTAGGCATAAGTATATTTAATCGATTTATAGAGGTGATAGTAGTGACAAAGTATTTTGGAACAGATGGTATTAGAGGAGCGGCCAATAGCTTTTTAAGCCCGGAATTGGCCTTAAGTTTGGGCAAAGCGGCGGCCACGGTTTTTGCCGAAGCCAATCAAGCCGAGAAAATTTTAATAGGCAAGGATACCCGTATTTCCGGCAGCATGCTCGAGCAGGCTTTAGCGGCAGGAATTATGAGCGCCGGCTTAGATGTAATTTATTTAGGGATAATCCCTACCCCGGGGGTAGCGGCCTTATGCAGGCTTTATAATTGCCCTGGCGTGGTAATTTCGGCTTCGCATAATCCTTATTATGATAATGGCATTAAATTTTTTGCGGCCGAAGGCTGTAAAATAAGCGATCAAATTCAGCAAAAAATGGAAGATTATTTGCTGGGTAAAACCGAATTTGAAACCAGCTTAAAGATTGGTCAAACCAAGCTTTTATTGGATGCCGGCAAGCATTATAGCGAATTTATTTTGGCCAAACAAAACCCCGATTTAAGCGGCCTTAAAGTGGTAATCGATTGTGCTAATGGTGCAGCTTTTCAGATTGCGCCGCAAGTTTTAAGCACTTTGGGGGCACAAGTTACAGCTATTTACAATAGCCCCGATGGCCAAAATATCAATTTAAATTGCGGCAGCACTCATATCGAGGCTTTGCAAGCAGCGGTAATTGAGCATCAAGCCGATTTGGGGCTGGCCTTTGATGGCGATGCCGACCGCCTTTTGGCCGTAGACGAACAAGGCCAAGTTGTAGATGGCGACCTAATTATGGCCATTATCGCCCTTGATATGAAGGCAAAAAATAACTGTGATAAGCTGGTAGTTACCGAAATTAGCAATATGGGTTTGCGCCTAAGCTTGGCCAAAGCCGGCCTGGAAATTGCCGAAAGCAAGGTGGGCGATCGTTATGTGGCCGAGGTAATGAATCAAACCGGGGCTAAAATTGGTGGCGAGCAAAGCGGCCATTTAATTTTAAGCGATTATAATAATACCGGCGATGCCCTGGTAGCGGCCATTTATCTTTTAACCGTGCTTAGTCAAGCAAAACAGCCCTTAAGCGCCTATTGCGCTGATATTAAGCTTTTTCCGCAGTATCAGATTAATATTAAGGTTAATGATAAGGATTGGCAAATCAAGCCTAAAATTGTTGCCGAAAAGGAGCGAATTGCCCAAATTTTGGCCGATAGCGGCCGCATTTTGCTTAGAGCATCGGGCACCGAGCCGGTAATTAGGGTGATGACCGAAGGGCCGGATTTTAATCAGATTAAAGATTTGGCGGAGGGAATTGCCTTGATTATTAAGGCAGAATTAAGTTAGAATACTATTAGCTGTTGCAGCAGCATGATGATGCATCTAATTTCGCGCTTTAAGCTTAGCTTAGCCAAACCTATATAATATGAACCAAAGTAAAATACCCTAAAAGGGTAGCAATCGAAGACAAGTTGAGATATCAAAAGCAACTAGCGAGTAAGGAAATTTACTAAACTGTAAAATGTAGTTGGAGCGGTATTTTTAATTTTTCAGGTGGGGCGGTTTTTGCCCCGTCTGGGAAATTAAAAATAAAGGCCGTATCTGTTTGAGGAGCGTGAGCCACCAGGTACCAAATCCGAACCCATTTTTAGGTCAATTTGCCGACCTCATACGGACTTGCCAGCTCTTGACATAGCACCACTATGACGGCGAGCTGTCGCGCCCGTCTGCGGTACGGCAAATTGGCCTAAAAACGCTACGCGCCCCAGAGAAAATTAGGGCGGGCTAAGCAAGGCACGACGACGCAGCTGTACTTAACGTACTGCAAGGAGGAGAAACGCAGCATAGGCCGCCCTAATTTTTTCTGGGGTGGGTTCGGATTTGGTACCTGGTGGCTAGCGACGAGTTATGCGGCCTTAGCTCAGACGAGTCCACATTACAGCGCCGGGTCCGCTGATGCGCAACAGCGGTCGTTTTTGGTCAGCGTGAAAAGGCTTGAACCCTAACGCCCTTTTTAGGCTGCTATACTTTTAATTAATTGCTAGTTTTTTGCATTACAGTTACTTTTATTAAAAAACTAATCTTGTTAAGCCTAAAAAGGGTGCGTAGCAGTTTTGCACCAAAATCAGTGGATAGATAGTGGGCTTGATGGTGCTTTTCGTAGTGGAGCTACGTGTTGTGCCAGCAAGGCCGCTAGCTGCCGCTGATTTTGCGGGCAAAACCGTTTGCGGTTCAAGCCTTTTCACGCTAGTTTTTGCGACCAAAAAGTAACGCCCCCTCTGCGACCAGAGGAAATAAACTAACAAATGTAGGAAGGGACAAGAAAACCTTTCAACACACGAAGCACAACAAATATAAATATCCGCCGATAAATTGAAGAAACTCACAACCCAGCTAACAAAAAGCAGCAAAAAAACCACACCCGAACTTTGGTTCTGATTATATAGATTTGGCTAGCTAATATCAACAGCAGCTAGTTAGCTAAAAAAGGAAAATATAGCTATTTAGCGAATATATAACAGATTATAGTTTTTACTTATGGAGGTTTATTATGTGCGGTATTATTGGTTATGTGGGCTTTAAGCAAGTAATGCCTATCCTTTTAAGTGGTTTACGCTCCCAGGAATATCGGGGTTATGATTCGGCCGGCATTGTTTTGCTGGAGGATGATCAGCTGCGCCTGATTCGTTCTAAGGGCAAAATAAAAACACTTGAAGAAAAAATTGGCGATAATTATGGCGAAGCTACTTTTGGCATCGGCCATACCCGTTGGGCTACCCATGGCGAACCTTCCGAGGCTAATGCCCATCCCCATTTGGATTGCAAAAAGCAATTGGCAATGATTCATAATGGTATTATCGAAAATTATTTGGAATTAAGGCAAGATTTAGTGGCCAAAGGCCATAAGTTTTGTTCCGAAACCGATACCGAGGTATTGCCTCATTTGCTGGAAAATTATTATCAAGGCGATTTAAAATCAGCCTTTATGCGCATGATTAAAGATTTACGTGGCGCCTATGCCATGGTTGCCATGAGCAAGCTGGAGCCTCGCAAGCTAATGGTGGCGCGCAAAGAAAGCCCGCTGGTAATAGGCATTGGCGATGGCGAATATTTTGTAGCCTCGGATATGGCGGCCTTAATTGAATATACCCGTGATATTATCGTGCTGCAAAATGGCGATATCGCCGAAATTAGCGAGCAAGGGGTAATTATCTATCATGATGATCAGCCGATAGAGCGTCAAATTTTGCATATTGATTGGGATAAACAAGCAGCTCAAAAGGGCGGCTATCCTCATTTTATGCTGAAAGAGATTATGGAGCAACCCCAAGCTTTGCGCCAAGCGATGAATGGGCGTATCACTTTAGATCGCAATGATATCCTATTAGACGGCCTGGATTTACCGGCCGATTACTGGCATAGCATTAATAAAATTACCCTGGTAGCTTGCGGTACGGCTTATCATGCCGGCATGATTGGCAAAAGCATTATGGAAAAGCTATTGCGCCAGCCGGTAGAGGTTGATGTGGCCTCGGAGTTCCGCTATCGTGATCCATTGATTGATGATAAAACTCTGGTTATTGTAATTTCCCAAAGTGGCGAAACCGCCGATACTTTGCAGGCTTTGCGTAATAGCAAGCAGCAGGGCGCAAAAACTATTGCCATTTGCAATGTGGTGGCATCCAGCATCACCAATGAGGCCGACCATGTTTTATACACTTATGCCGGCCCGGAGATTGCCGTGGCCTCTACCAAGGCCTATATTACCCAGCTAATCGTGCTTTATTTATTAACCTTATTTATCGCCAAAAAGCAGGATAAAATTGCAGATAATCTTTATCGGGAATATATTCAGGCTTTGGTTGATTTACCTGATGGTGTGCAAACGATTTTGGATACCAAATCCGAACAAATCAAGGGTATGGCCGATACTTTTTGCACCCTAAACGATCAATGCTCTTCCCTACTGAGCGAGGCTTATGCCTATATGCTTAAAAAAGCAAAGCCGCAAGCTATCCGCCGCCCTGATATTGCTAAATTAGCAGATAAGCCTTATGATCATACTGCAAATATAGGCAATTATCTTGAGCAACTTACCGAAGAAATTTGCGCCCATAAGCCGGCTTTCTTTATCGGCCGCGGCTTAGATTACGGGGTAGCATTGGAGGGTGCTTTAAAGCTGAAGGAGATTTCGTATATTCATGCCGAGGCCTATGCGGCCGGCGAATTAAAGCATGGCACTATTGCATTAATTGTGCCGCAGCTACCGATTGTGGCGCTTTGCACACAAAGCCATGTTATTGAGAAGATGATTAGTAATATTGCCGAATTAAATGCTCGCAGAGCGCATGTATTGGGCATAGCTTTTGAAGGTTTGCCTCATATAGAAGAGGTTTGCGCCGAGGTATTATATTTGCCTAAGACTTTGGATGATTTAGCGCCGATACTGGCAGTTATCCCCTTGCAATTACTGGCATATTATGCATCGGTAGCCCGCAATTGCGATGTAGACCAACCACGCAATTTAGCAAAAAGCGTAACAGTTGAATAAATAATTTAAAAGGGGCTGTCGCAAAAGCTAAATGTGCGACAGCCCTAAAATTTTTTTTATCCTTTTTTTAAAAAAAGGATAGCACTTATGTTATAAATTTATCTGTAAATATTCTACTATTTAGCCATCCTCTATTGTGTTTGTGCATATTAAAAAAGCAAAGATTTTGTGACAAGCAAGATAGTATCATACTATATCATATTAATAAAATGCATATTGACAATTGACATACAATATGATATTATATCGATAAATACAAGAATTACTATAAATGAACAACTAAAAAATTATTATGAGGTGAATTATGAATCCTGTACATGTAGCGAATAAAAAAATGGTTTACGAGATGGATCAACGCATTTTAGGATCTACCCCGGAAACTATTGGGGCGATGCTTGCCGAATATTACTCCCCTAATATTTTATGGCATGGGCCGCAACCGCTAAATACTTTTAAGGGTTTGGATGCCTATATACGTGGCTTTTGGCAGCCATTTTTAAGATCTTTTCCTGATTTACAAAAGGATAATTATATTTTAATGGCCGGCGATTGCAATAGTGGCGGCAAGGGTACACCTGCCGAATCTTTGGCACAATGGGCCGAATGGGAAAAAGAGCTGGTAAACCTAAATAAAGAAGCGCTATCTAATTTTTATGGTAGCGATAAACGCAATAACTGGGTACATACACTGGGCAATTTTGTGGGCACTTTTGCTCATGATTTTTTAGATATCCCGGCTACCGGCCGCCCGGTATGGATTCCCTTTGATGAATTCCACAAAATCGAAGATGGCAAAA
Organism: uncultured Peptococcaceae bacterium; assembly: GCA_964372025.1. Classification (GTDB taxonomy): domain Bacteria; phylum Bacillota; class Dehalobacteriia; order UBA4068; family UBA4068; genus CAYJBP01. The sequence continues at coordinate 21,963 of CAYJPF010000030.1, forward strand.
TTATCGAAACTATTATCGTTATCGATTTACTGGATTTAATGCGTCAAGCAGGCATTCGCTTCTTTGTTTCTACCTCGCAGGAAATTTTAATTCCGCCGCCATCTACCCAAGATGGAATTATGCTTGGTGCTACCGATATTGCCCAAAGCCAGGCCAGCCTTAAAATCCACGAGGACATGATTTTCCATGGTTTGCACAATTTTAAAGAGGGCGAAGGCTATCAGCAAATGCGCTTAGAGGATTATTGGGATCCCAACTTTATGTACTATGCTCCTTGCAGCATTGGCCCTACCAGGGGCATTAAAGGCTTTCAGGAATATCATCAAATTCCTTGGCTTAAATCTTGGCCGGATCGTAAAGGCGGCTTCCATGAAGCTCGCTTTGCCGAAGGCAAATTCTCGGGCCATACCGGGGTAGTTAAAATGACCCATACCGGCTCGGAATGGCTTGGTATCCCTGCTACCGGCAAGCTTATCAGCTGCCGTGCCGCCGATACCTATATGATGAAAGATGGCAAAATTGTCGAAAACTGGCTGCATTTAGATATTATCGATATGGTATTGCAACTGGGTATCGATTTATTCGATAGAATGCGCCGCAAAAGATATATTCTGTAATTGATCGGCTGGTATTACTGTTTGGGTAGCTGTCAATTTGGCAGCTACCTTTTTTTAAGCAAAATGCTGCATATTTGCTTATAAATATACGAATTTAATAATTTTGTTTAGATACAAACTATTTATAAAATAAAAAGGAGGGTCGATTATTTTTGCAGTAAAAAAAAATAAAAAGCAGAAAGAGGGAGTTTAATGAGTGGATTAGATTGGGGAATATTAGCGATTTATATGATCGGTGTACTTATAATCGGTATTTGGGCCGGTAAGGGTAGCAAAACCGAAAAAGACTATTTCCAAGGTGGCCGTGCTTTACCATGGTTTGCCGTTGCTATTTCGATTGGTATGACACGTTTAAGCGCCGGTGGTTTTATTGGTGCTCCGGGCTGGGCTTATCGTGATGGTTTATTGGCCGGTGTAGTTATGTATGCTTTACCTTTGGCCTTAATTTTTGCTACATATACTATTTTGCCGATTATCTATAATTCCGGCGTTACTACTATTGGCGAATTCCTTAGATTGCGTTTTGGTAATAAAACCCGTATTTTGGTTGTTATTGTTTGGTTAATCAATTCTTTGGTATTGATTGGTGGCTTTGTTTATACCCCTGCTTTAGTTTTAGAAGCCATTACCGGTGTTAATTTTGATGTTTGGGTACCGATTATTGTTATTATTTCTATTATTTACACCGTTATCGGCGGTATTAAAGCTGTTGTTTGGACAGATACCATTCAGGGCATCATTCTATTTATCGGTGTTTTGGTTGCCTTAGGGGTTGGTATGAGCGAAATGGGCTTAGGCTTTAGCGATATGTTAATGAGCTTAAACGATTATGCTGCTGCTAATGCCGAGCTTAGCAAAACAACTTCTTTTACCTTTGATTTTAATTTTAGCAATACTAATATTATCATGGCTATGCTTACCGGTTTCTTCTGCTGGGTTTCCTATTTTGGTTTTAATCAGGAGCAAGTACAGCGTTATGTAACCGCTAAAAACTTAAGCGATGTTAAAAAAACCAGTATTGTTTCGGTAGTTATCATGCAAGGTATTTACTGGATTTGCTATTTCTTAGGTATGGCTTTATTCCTATTCTATCAAACCAATCCTGCAAGTTTAGATTTATCTACTGTTAACAATGTATTTATCGATTTCATCCTTAACTACTGTCCGATTGGCTTAGTTGGTTTAATGTTGGCTTGCGTATTTGCAGCTGCGATGTCTTCCCTAGACTCGGTATTAAACTCGGCTACTGCTGTATTTGTTAAGGATATTTACCAGCCTTTCTTTGCTAAAGGCAAAGAGAGCACCTTAAAGCAATCGATGATGTTTACTGTAATTATCGGTATTGTGGTTGTAGTATTTGTTTACTTATACTTAGGCGATAGCATTGGCCCGATTACCGAGGTTATTGGTGCTATGGGTGCACCTTTCCAGGGTGTATTAACCGGTATTATGTTCTGTACTCTTCTATTTAAAACTGTTAATGATAAGGGCTGTGCAATTGGTGGTGGTTTAGCATTATTATTGGCTTTCCTCTTCCAGCAAAACTTTGCCGGCGATTTAGGTTTGCATTGGGCATGGGCTTATGTATATTCCGGAGCTTTGGCTATGATTTTACCGATAATTGTCAGTGCATTCTTTAAAAATGCCGAAGAGCAAAAGGCTGCTTATCAGCATACTTTAATGGGTGCTCGTGCCAGCTTAAAAGGTAAAAAGGATGCTAATGGCAATCCTTTAGCCCCGCTTACTTTAGACCGTTATTTTTGGATTGTGGTTGCAATTTTTGTAATTCACATGATATTCTTGGCTTGGGTACAGGCCTTTGGTGCATAAATATATTTTATAAAAAAGAAGGAAATATGTTGCGATGTCGAATATATAAGGCATTGCAACATATTTTTTAGAAAAGAGGTATAAATATGGATGACAGACAGCGTCAACTTTATTTGGAAGATCGCAATCGATGTGTAGATTTTGTTAATACTTGCCAGCTGCAAACCCCCGAGGAAGTGGCTCGTCTTTTTGAAGATTTTACTCGTACTTTATGGGATTTTAAGCTGGTGGGTCGTATTCATGATTTATATTGTGATAATATCGTTATCAACCGCGAGGGTGGCAATGATTTAGTAGGTTCGGAGCAGGTTGTGGTTAACACTTTGCAATTGATGTCGGCTTTTCCCGATTTAAAGCTTAAATTTATTGATATTTTTGCCGAAGGTAATCCGCAAGATGGTTATAGTTTTGGCCAGGCTATTTATTTTGACGGAACTAATACCGGCTATAGTGTATATGGTGCACCTACCGGTAAATCGCTTACTACCGATGATATTTGTTTAGGTTTATGCGAATGCCGGGTAGAAAAAGTTGATGGTCGTTGGAAGATTGTTGAGGAGTGGGTAACTCGCAGCCAGGCTTTAATCACTGCCACCATGACATTAGACGAAGTGGCCGAGCCCACAGTTAAGGAGGTGGAGTAAATGCTTAAAGCTGATATTTTACATGATCAGATTATGGATTTATGCGCTAAGATTAGCGATGTAGAGCTTAGCAATCGTGATCAGGTTGAGGATTTTGTGCGCAACTTGACGGCTCTTACTTATGATCATTGCATGTTTGGTTTGATGCATGATTATTATGTACATGATGTGGAGGTATTGCGTGAGAATGCATTACGTTTACGCGGGGTAGAAGAGGTTATTGCCGATCGTCAGGCGCTTTTGGCTGCTTATCCTGATTTAAAAACTGATGTTCAGCAGGTAATTGTGGCCCCTGATACTAAGGGTGGCTATAAGGTATTCCGCCGTATGTATTTAAGTGGTACTAATACCGGGCCTAGTAAGATGGGGCCTGCAACCGGCGAGGAATTGGGAGCTAATAGTTTATGCCTTTCGATGTTTTATTTATCGAAGATTGATGGCAGCTGGCGCATAACCTATGAAATGGATATGAGAACAACCAGATAATAGCAAAAGGGTTGTCGCAAATAGTTTTATTTGCGACAGCCCCTTTTTTTATTCTAAAAGTTTTTGCTTTTTTTAAAAAGCAAAGGTCTTAATCTTTTGAATTTAATTTTTTGGCCTTAAAATCTTTTAATTATTTAAAGCCATGCTAATGGAAGCAAGTAGTTGGAGAGATATTTTTTAATTTTCCAGGAGGGCGGTTTTTGCCCGTCTGGGTAATTCAAAATAAAGGCCGTTGTGATATAAGATACAGGGTAAAGTTGAATACCCTAAAAGGATAACAATCGAAGACAAGTCAAGATATCAAAAGCAGCTAGCGAATAGAAAAACTTATTAAACTAGCAAAAGTAGTTGGAGCGGTATTTTTAATTTTCCAGGTGGGGCGGTTTTTGCCCCGTCTGGGAAATTAAAAATAAAGGCCGCAATGTTTGAGGAGCGAAGCGACGAGTTATGCGGCCTTAGCGGAAACGAGTCCACATTACAGGCGTGCCCCGCGCTTCGCAATTAGCGGTCGTTTTTGGTTACTTTTTGCGACCAAAAAGTAACG
>CAYJPF010000031.1:0-25753 GCA_964372025.1 uncultured Peptococcaceae bacterium
CCAAAAATGCGGCTTTGCCGATGAAATAATTATCGAAGACCATGCCGGCCAAAAAATTGAAGATATTATCAAGCATCATGTGGATATTTTTACGGTTGGTTCGGATTGGGTGGGTGTTTTTGACTATTTGCAAGAATATTGCGAAGTGGTATATATAGAGCGCACCAAGGGGATCTCCAGCACTATGCTGCGCGAAACCCAATATGAAATTGTCCGTTTAGGGATTATTGGCAGTGGTAGAATTGCCGATCGTATCGTGCCGGAGGCCAAATATGTTAGCGGCTTGAATATTGAAGCTGTTTATAATCCTAATTTAGCCAGTGCCCAAAACTTTGCCGAAAAGCATCAATTAGGCTTTGCCTCCGATGACTTGACCGCTTTTTTTGCTAAAATTAATGCTGTATATATTGCATCCCCCCATCAAAGCCATTATGATTATATTATGCAGGCTTTAAATGCAGGCAAACATGTTTTAAGCGAAAAGCCGATTGCTTTAAAAGAAAAACAAGCCATAGATGCCTATCAACTGGCTAAAGAAAAGAATTTAATCCTCTTAGAAGGCATTAAAACAGCTTATTGCCCCGGGTTTATCCGCCTACATGCTTTGGCCAAAAGCGGCGTGATCGGCACAATTAAAGATGTAGAGGCTACATTTACCAAACTAATAAGCCCTAATCAAAGAGAATTAACCGATACCGAGGCCGGCGGTAGCTTAACCGAATTGGGCAGTTATACCCTATTAGCCGCGGTTAAATTCCTCGGCACTGAATTTGATGATATCCGCTTTGATTATATCCCGGCTGAAAATGGTTTAGATATTTATACCAAGGTTTATTTGCGTAATAAAAGAGGTTTTGCCCTATCCAAAACCGGCTTGGGAGTAAAATCTGATGGGCAATTAATTATCGCCGGAACCAAAGGCTATATTAAAGTTGAAGCCCCTTGGTGGAAGACTTCGGCTTTTGAGATTTGTTTTGAGGATACTAGTCAAAACGAAAAAGCATTTATTAAGTTTGAAGGCGAAGGTTTGCGTTATGAATTGAGCTCTTTTGTGGCAACTATTAATGGTAGCGGTAATGGCCAGGAATTGCTTTCGGCCGAGGAGTCGGTGGCTATTGTGCGGATTTTGGAGAGGTTTTTGCTGGAAAGAGCCAAAAAAAACTCTCTTTAAACCGGTTTTAAAGTTACAGCTTTAATGGAGGACATATTTTGAAGGAGCAGCGTGTTTCTCGTTGTGTAATTATGCCGGTTTATGACCCCAAGGGCATAATTGATCAGTACATTTATACTTTAATCAGCGAATTATATACTATATCAGATTATATTATTATTGTAAGCAATAGTTTGCTTACGGATGATGACTATGCTCAATTAAGTGCTAAAGTAGATAAGCTGATAATCCGCGATAATGTTGGCTATGATGCCGCTGCCTATCAAGATATTATAACTAATCATCTAACTACACAGCAATTAGCATCATTTGAACAAATAGTTTTCTGCAATGATACGTTTTTTGGCCCATTTATTCCATTTGAAGATATTTTTGCTGCCATGAGCAATAAAAAAGTTGATTTTTGGGCTATGAGCTATATAGATGGCGGATTATTTTCTTATCTTAGCTCTTATTTTATGGTTTTTGGTTCGCAAATTATTAAAGATAAAGCTTTATTTGATTTTTTTACAAATCAAATGCATCAACCAATCAATACTTGGTTAGATGCTTGCATGTATTTTGAAGTGGGAATTTTTAGATATTTAACAGCCAGAGGATATAGTTTTGCAGCTTATGCTCAAAACCCTCAATACCGACTATATACCAATGCCGACCTGGCTATTGCTGAAGATAAAATCCCGATTATTAAGAAAAGGGCTTTTTCAGCAACCTTTTATAATCAAGATATAATCATCAACGCTTTACAAATGGTTAAAAAACACGATAATTATAATATAAGCCACATTTTAGATGCTGTTAAAAGAGTTTATGGAATTGAGCTTGATTTAGCAACTATTGATAATTATCAACCTAATTTAAGCCTGATTAAGCGTGAAATAATGGGCAAATCATCTTTAAGCCAAGATGATATTGCTAAATTTATGGCAGGTATAGACCGATTTTATATTTATGGCAAAGGTTACTATGCCCTGTTTTTTATTATAACCGCTGCAAAATATCAGCATAAATTAGCCGGCTTTATCGTTTCCGATGATCAAAAAGACACAGATAATTATATCAATTTGCCGGTTTATCAATTGAGCAATATTAAGCAATCATTAAAAAATGACAATATCGGTGTAATTATTGGCTTAAACTGGAATAATAGCAGGGCAGTAAAGCTTGATTTAGACAATAATATTAATACCTTATATTTATGGGATAATATTTGAGCCGAGGTTTTCCAAATATGAATAATGCCGAAATTAAACGCTGCACAATCCTTGTATTATATGATCAAGAAGGCATCTTTGACGAATATGTTTTTTATTTGCTTAAGGAGCTAAAAACCGTATCTACCAGGATTATTGCGGTAGTAAACGGTTTTATCCTCGCCCCTTATTTGCAAAGATTGCAAGACGAAAATATTGAAATTGTGATTAGGGAAAATAAAGGTTTTGATGGCGGAGCCTATCAGGATATTCTGATTAACTATTTGCCTAAAGATGAATTATCAAATTATGATCAATTAATTTTCTGCAATGATACATTTTTTGGCCCATTTGTGCCAATGGCTGATATTTTTACCAAAATGGAAACATCCCCGGCCGATTTTTGGGGCATTACCTATATAAATTGGCAATTGCTGGCTCATTTGCAATCTTATTTTTTGGTTTTTCGTAAAAATGTTATTGATAGTGGTGCTTTGTATGATTTTTTCAATAATATTTTCCCCTCTGATATTATGGTATTTGTTGATGCGGTTGCTGAATACGAAATAGGCTTGTTTAGATACTTACAAAAACAACAGTTCAAATTTGATAGCTATTGCAAAGATTTAAAGTATTTTCCTCAACTCAATAGCTACAACTCAATTATCACAGATAATTGCCCAATCCTTAAAAAGAAAAATTTCTCACCAGCAAATTTTGATAATACCATTATTAATAATACCCTGGCTTACATAGCTGGCGAGTGTAAAACCTATAGTATCGAATATATTCTGCAGATGGCAAAACGAGTTTACAATTTAGAGTTGCGCCTTCAGTCATTAGGCGATTATACTACTATCGCCCAATATGCCCATCATGGTTTAATCAATAAAGTAAAGTTAACCGAAAATGAGCTATTATCATTTATTAAAGCTCATAAATACATATATTTATATGGTAATGGTTTTTTTGGCCGGCTGATTATGCGCCTATATAAAAATGAATTAACAAATTTTAAAGGCTGGATCGCTTCCGATGATTATAAGATTGAACAGGCAGATTTATACGCACTTTCTAAAATATCTCCGCATATTGATGTCGGGATAATTATTACATTAGGGTATGCAAATGAGCAGATTGTTAAAGATAACTTAATTGATTATCCGAATGTTCTCTATTTGTGGAATAATTCAAGTATACATAATTATACAGATAGTTGAACAATTCACCTATACTTAACCGGGGAGAGAATCAATGGCTATCACAAAAACACAAACAGTTATCTTTATGGGAATTGGGGCAATATGCCGAACATTTTTTAAGTGGTCACAACTTTTAGAACAAGTTGGAGATATTAAAATTATTGCCCTGTGGGATAATAATACATTAGAATATAATAGTTGTTTGGGCGGCTACACTATTACGCATCCGCAAAAAAATAAATCTGTCGATAAAATTATAATTTGGCCAAAAGAACAATATTTAACCATCAAAAATCAGCTAATTGATGATTTTAATTATAACCATGAGCTTATCACAAATGCAGAATATATATATCGGTTAATTAAAAATCGGATTATTGATAACCATCAAAATAGTTCATGCCCTGAAATGAAAAAAGTTCTAAAATATTTATATGAACAGCAATACTTGCTAACTTATAATTATGAATTCGTCGAAAAATATGCCGACTATACTGCAATTGATGTTAAGCTTGATTCGAATAATGGTCTATATTACCATTACTGGAAAAATAAAAAGATGTACTTATCTCGCCAGTTTGATACTGTTATTAAAGCGCAAAGATATATTAATGCCTTAATGATAGAGCAAGATGTTGAATCGCCACATTATTATCGTCCGCATAATAATATCCTTTCAAGTAGCAATACCTTGATTGATGCCGGAGCAGCAGAAGGCTTTTTTGCTTTAGAGTATATTGACAAAGTGGACAAAGTTTTCTTAATTGAATGTGATCTAGGCTGGCTGGAAGCCTTAAATGAAACGTTTAGGCCATATCAAGACAAGGTTACTATCATTGATAAAAAAATAGGCGCCTATTGCGATCCGGAAACTATCACTTTAGATGCCATCCTTAATGGTAGCAGTTTTAATATCTTAAAATTAGATGTAGAAGGTGCCGAAAAGGACGCCTTATTAGGTGCTAAATCTGCTTTTAGCAAATCTAATAAATTTGTAGCATATATTTGCGCCTATCATAAATCGGAAGATGAAGCATTTATTGATGATTTTTTTACTGATAATAGATATATTGTTGAAAAAAATGGCTATATGCTTTTTTTAGCGGATGATACTCCTAAGTTCGAATTACGGCGTGGAGTGGTGACAATTGTTAGTTAATGAGGTGAAAGGTGTTTAATTTACATAAGAAAAAACCATATATGGAAATTGACATAAGTGAATTTAATGCATTTGACCGCTATGTTGGTCTTTTACTAGCTGACGAAGATGCTACAAAAAAAAGATGGGTTAAGGCAAAACATAGTTTCGTTGGATGTTTTTTTAGAAAAGAACAGTTTGTACATACAGGAGACGGAAATGGCACCCTTTTTTTTCATAGCAAACCACAGGCGAATTTTATAGAACTAATTACCGCCATTTACGAAGCCGCTCCCGGCCCTAAAAGTCTTATAACCACCAAAGCAATTAAGGGAATTAATCTACATAATATGCTGCAGTTTATAAGAAAACTTCCAGCTATCTTTAAATTCAGAGGGTTGCCTTATGTTAGCGAGGACAAGATATACTTTAAGCGTATCAATTTGCTAGATAAGTTAATTATATATACATATTATATACGGTCAATAGAGTTAGTAGATGAGCACTTGTTGGCTAATTATTCCAATGTTTGCGTACTAATTAGTTGCTGGCTTAAAGAAACATTTTTAATAGACCTGGCTAATGAAATGGGCTTAGAAACAGTTACCGCTAGTCACGGTTGCTTTACGGAATCTGGCAGTAAATATTGGCTGCAACAGCCGTCCTCTGTTTTTGCCATCAACTTTGTTTTAGCTGTAAATCATTTATTATTATGGGGTGACGATACCAAGGATCTATTGGTTAAATATAATCCGCATCTAAACATCATAGCATGTGGGATACCCACAGTTGATGACTGTTTGGGCGAGAAGAAAAATTTTATTGGCGTTATGTTTGATGGAGGCCTAGAACTTAGAAAATACAATCATGAAATGCTCAAGGTGGCAGTTTCAGTAGCCAAAAAACTTAACATGTCCGTTAAGGTAAGGATGCATCCTTCCTGGAAATATGAAATAAATGAACCAAATGTAGAAGTAACCAGTGATACAGATGACTGTCAAATTATTATTGGACACGAGTCTTCGATTGTTTGGACATATATGTCCAGAAATTATAAAACATTTAGATATCTTTCCGATCATCCCTTACCTAAATTAGACCACCAAATCTGCTTTAGGAATTCTGAAGAGTTATTAGTTGCTATTGAAAAATCAGAATTCTATGATTTTAAAAAACAGTCTGAACCATATATATTATGCTGCGGAGAAAAATCCCGACAATTATATAACAACTTTTTTACAAACCTAAATAATAAGGAAGCGCGGTAATTATATGCGTAAACACATTAAAGAAAATATTGTTTCTTTATGCACTTCAATGAGTGATTTACATAACCAAATAGCTAAAACAATAGATATTAAGCAAAGAATGGAGTTTTTGCAAATATGTCAACAGGCAGCTATTAGCATTGGCGAGACTGTTGAGCAATATTCTAAGGAAAATCTTGCTACTGTTAATCTGCTGGAAGATTACTGTGATGAAATTTATTCATTATCGCAAATTGAATTTATATCTAAAAAATCATTAACTAAACTAAAAAAAATCCATTTTACTATTGCAAACGATCTGCGAAAATTAAAGATTACTTATCAAGTTTTATTTCTTCCTTATCAAGCTGCGATGTGGGATAGTTTAGAAAGTATATGGCTATCCTGCCAACAAGATAATCGCTGCGAATGTTATGTAATTCCCATTCCTTATTATAAATTCGACTCTGCAAAAAATATTTGGGAGCTAAGCTATGAAGGTGGAAAGTTCCCCAATTATGTACCAATAACAGATTTTGCCACTTTTGATTTAGAGCAAAATTGCCCGGATATTGCCTATATTCATAACCCCTATGATGATGGAAATAGGGTAACCAGGATAGAGCCTAAATTCTTTTCTCGCAATCTAAAAAAACATGTAAATACTTTAGTCTATGTTCCCTATTTTGTTAATTCGGGGTTTGTTTCAGATGGACAACTGTATTGCCCGGCCTATGCTCATGTTGATTATATCATTGGCCAATCCGAGGAACATAAGCAAGCATTTAATAAGCTCCCCTATTATAATAAAGTGTTGCCTTTGGGTTCGCCTAAATTCGATCGGCTTATTAATATGATTCGAGATGGAGTAGAACTGCCAGATGATTGGCAAGATATGCTAAAAAACAAACATAAAGTATTGCTTAATACCAGTATATCATCTTTGTTAACCTATGGTGAATTAGTAATTAAAAAACTTAAATATGTTTTTGAATCTATACAAAAAAATGAGAACATTATATTGATTTGGCGCCCACATCCTTTGCTGGAAGCCACATTTAAATCCATGCGCCAGGAACTATGGCAGGAATATCTTGCTCTAAAAAATTATTTTATAGAAAACAATATTGGTATTCTCGATACAACATCAGATATTACTAAAACAATTGCCATATGTGACGCTTATATAGGGGATATGAACAGCTCGATAACTACTCTGTTTATGGTTAGTGGCAAACCAATATTTTGTTTTGACTATTTCCATACCAGAAATATCTCAGAGCAGCAAAAAAACTGTATTGGTTTTACCAAGCTAATTAAATCACATGATAGTTACTGGTTAACCGGGCATCAATTCAATGCTTTATTTAAAGTTGATGCAAACTTCAGTCAGCTTGAATATGTGGGCAGTGTAACAGAGGAAAGGAAACTGGGAGCTTGTTATGTTAATGGCACGGCTCATAAGCAAAATATTTATCTTTCTCCTTATTATTCTGTTGTACCAGCTAAATATGATATAGGCTGTAATTCTTTTGAACCAATAGGTGAATCAAAGGAGGCATATTACTATTGCTCATTTGTGGATTCTTATCAAGACACAATAATATTTATGCCATCTCGCAATAAATGCATTACTATGTATGACACAATAACTCATAAATGGAGTTATCATTACCAAGCTATTGAAGAGTTACGAAAAGAAGGAATTTACCCCAATGCCAGACCCGATATTAGCGGATATACAATAACTGATGGTAAATTATGGCTTTGTTCAAGAGGTGCCAACAGATTGCTTGAATTCGATATTGTTAGTGGTGATTTCAATATTGCAGCAATCGGTAAAGATAATTATGGCTATTCCGATTTAATAATTGATGGCAATATTATGATGCTTGCAGAAACTCATAGTGGCAATATAGTTTGTTGGGATATGAAAACTAATGATATAGCACAAATTGATATGCCTAATCAGTTTACTAAATGGGCTTCCTATAGTTTGAGTGATCGACAAGGAACTTGGTTAACACATAAACAAATTATCAATTTTGATAAATACGTGATAACTATTCCCTCATTTGCCAATACCATGGTTAAAATTGAAAAAGAAACCGGTCATAGCACACTATTCTGCTACGATTTTATTGAGGATATGTTTAGGGAAGATACGGATTTTGCCAGAACTCTGTTTCAGAATTCTCGGGGCTTAATCAGTCTTGCAGAAAAAATAGATGATCAGCACCTGCTCTTGCAAAGAGCGTATGATCATAAATTTGCCTTAATAAATATAAATTCAGAAACTTATAAAGAATTTTACCTGCCAACTTCCGAAACTGATATTAATAGTATGCTTGGTCTTGAAAAAGGATTTTGTAAAGAAACTCTTGGGGCTAGATTTTTACAACAGGAAAATAGTATTTTACGCTTAGATAGGTTTTTGCATGATTTAACATCAGGCAATCTACAAACCATCCAGACACAGCAACTAGCAATGGCACAATCCATTGCTAATAATTTGGACGGAAGTTGTGGTCGCAAGATCCATGAGGCAATTATGAAAGATATTTCTGAGAAATAATATTCAAGAAAGTGCAGGATAATTAAAGAATGTTTACAGAAAAAACCATTTTAATCACCGGCGGCACCGGTTCATTCGGACAAGCGTTTACTAAAAGATTATTAAGTAGCCATAATATTAGAAAAATAGTGATTTATTCTCGTGATGAATATAAGCAGTTTATTATGAAAAATGAACTGGCTCAAATATTTAACCGAGAAACGATGAATAAATTACGCTTTTTTATTGGCGATGTGCGTGACAAGGATCGTCTGTGCCGAGCATTTAACGGCATAGATTATGTTGTCCATGCCGCAGCATTAAAACAAGTACCTGTTTGCGAGTATAACCCTCTAGAAGCTATCAAAACCAATATCAATGGTGCTCAAAATGTTATTGACGCCGCTTTGGATTGCGGAGTAAAAAAAGTAGTGGCACTTTCAACAGATAAGGCGGTTAATCCAATTAATCTCTATGGTGGCACTAAGCTGGTATCAGATAAACTTTTTATTGCTGCCAATGCTTATTATAGTGAAAATACTCCGGCGGTATTCTCGGTTGTTAGATATGGCAATGTGGCCGGAAGTAGAGGCTCTGTAGTTCCGTTCTTTAAAAAGTTGGTTGAAGAAGGCACTAAGGAATTGCCGATTACTGATAGTAGAATGACCAGGTTTTGGATTACTCTTGATGAAGGAGTAGATTTAGTTATTAAAGCCCTTGACGAAGCTAAGGGCGGTGAGACATATATCTCTAAAATACCCTCTTTTAAGATAACCGATTTGGCGCAAGCAATTGGTGGTGACAATATCTCTCTTAAAGAAGTTGGAATCAGAGAAGGCGAAAAATTACATGAAGTAATGGTAACCAAAGATGATAGTCGCCATACCTTTGAATATGATAAACATTATATTATTTATCCTGATTTTGATTGGTGGGATAGAAGCCGGTATTTTAAAGACGGCGGAATTGCCGTAGAGGATGGGTTTGAGTATAACTCAGGGGCAAACAATGATTGGTTGGACACAAAGAAGCTTTCGGAAATTATTCCCTTTTTGAAATAAAATAAAATTGGAGCAACCATGAAATCATTAGCAATAATTTTAGCTCGCGGTGGTAGTAAAAGAATCCCTATGAAAAACATTAAAGATTTTTGCGGCAAGCCTATTATTGCCTATTCAATCGAAGCTGCTTTAAATTGTAATGCTTTTGATGAAGTAATGGTTTCTACCGATAATCGGGAAATTGCTCAAATTGCCAGCAATTATGGTGCTAAAATCCCTTTTATGCGTAGCCCTAAAGCCGCAGATGATTATGCCACTACCGCTATGGCTATTATAGATGTGTTAAATATGTATAAGGCAAGCGGCAAGCAATTTAATTATGCTTGCTGCATATATCCAACTGCGCCTTTAATTAAGCCACATAACTTAGCAGCGGCTCTTCAAAAATTGATTAATAATAATTACAATTCGGTAATTCCAATTGTACGATTTTCTTTCCCTACCCAAAGGGCATTTGTTTTGCAAAATAATCAAATTCAGTATAAATACCCTCAGTACGAAGCTTCTCGCTCTCAGGACTTAGAACCACATTATCACGATTGTGGCCAATTTTATGCTTTTGATGTGGATTGGTTTATGGAAACTAAAAGCTTAGTTGGCACCAATAGCTCATTTATAGAATTGCCGCCTTTAGAGGTTCAGGATATAGATACTATTGATGATTGGCAAATTGCTGAATTAAAATATCAGCTAAGGCAAAGGAAGTTGCATAACCATGAATAAACTCTACATCTTTACCGAAGGAGGCAGCAAATTCGGTTTAGGCCACTTAGCCCGTTGCTGCGCTTTATATGATGAATTTGAAGAGCATGGACTTGAAGTTTGCTTTATTGTTAATGGCGACCAAGCCGCTAAGGATTTTTTAAGCGACTATAAAGCTATCTTTGATAGCTGGTATGGACGTTTGGAGCATTATACTCAATTAAAGGGCTTTTATTGTATCGTCGATTCCTATCATGCCACTTTAAGCGATTATCAATATATTGCAACTCGTAGCAAAAAAGCACTTTATATCGACGACAATAATAGATTGAACTACCCGCCCGGCTTGGTATTAAACTTTGCTATTTATGCAAATCAGCTAAATTATCCTTCTCACCCTGATATAAAATATTTATTAGGCATTGAATATGCTGTATTGAGAAAAGCTTTTAGGCAGGAGTTTACTAGGGAGATTAATGCAGTAATTAGCAATATCCTAATTATGATGGGTGGGGCAGATATTTGCAATCTAACTCCGGCTGCAATCCATGCTGTATCACAGGCAATACCTAATGCTAAATTACATATTATTATTGGCAATGCATTCCATAATCATGAGCAAATTTTTACTACAATCAACAATTTAGATATTGCTGATAGATGCCAATATTATCAAAATATTGACCAATTTGATTTATTTAATTTAATGAAAACTTGTGATTTGGCCATTTCGGCAGCCGGACAAACTACATTTGAATTGATAGCTTGTAAGTTGCCTTTTGTTGCAGTGCAGGTTGCAGATAATCAGAAGGGAAATATTAGCGGCTTACAAGAAAAAAATTTGATTTTAGGATATGCAAACTGTAAAGCAAGTGATTCATTTAGCCAAAAATCAGCTAACATCTATACACTGATAAGAAAGTTATCTTTTGTTGACAGAAAAAACTCCGCTAAATTAATGAAAAAATACAATTTAGCATATTCTATATCTAATGTGGCCAAAGAACTATTATTGATTAAGTAGGTTTTGGATTATGCGAATATTATTATTACATGGTGCAATGCCATTAAAAATAATCGAATACTTAAATACTATACAGGAACAAATAATAAGTTATGATGATAGAATTACTATAGAGCAGGTGAAAGATATAAATCCTGACTATATTATTAGTTATGGGTATCGGCATATCATTAAAAGCGATATGGTCAAATATTATCGCAGAAAGATAATAAACTTACATATATCGCTTTTACCTTGGAATAAAGGGGCAAATCCTAATTTTTGGAGCTTTTGGGAAAACACACCTAAAGGCGTAACAATTCATTATATTGACGAGGGATTGGATACCGGTGATATAATTTTACAAAAAGAGATCTTTTTTGATGAGCACGAAACATTAAAAACATCCTATGATAAATTACAAACAGAGATTGAACAGTTGTTCATCAAACACTGGGATGATATAAAAAACCAACAAATAACTGCTATTCCTCAACCATCACAAGGATCGTTTCATTATAATTCAGACTTTTTAGCATTGGCAAATAAATTGGATCTTAACTGGGATATAACTATTAGGGATTTACTAAATCTAAAAGCAACCTTCACTGAGGACTAAACCATGCCCACTAAAATAATAGCTGAACTATCAGCCAACCATAATCAAGATATAAAAATTGCTAAACAAAGCATCAAAGCAGCTAAAGATTACGGCGCCGATGCTATCAAGCTCCAAACCTATACCCCGGACACTTTAACTATCGACTGTAATAAGGAATATTTCCGACTTAATCAAGGCACAATTTGGGATGGCATTACTTTATACGAATTATACCAACAGGCATACACCCCCTGGGAATGGCATGAAGATTTATTTGCCTATGCTAAAGAAGTCGGTATAGAGATTTTTTCCACGCCCTTCGATAAAACAGCCGTCGATTTGCTGGAAAGCCTCGATAATCCGATCTATAAAATTGCTTCTTTTGAAATTACCGATATACCGCTGCTTAAATATGTGGCGGCTCGGCAAAAGCCGCTGATTATTTCTACAGGCATTGCCACTTTTAAGGAAATCGAAGATGCTGTTTCTGCCTGTAAAAGTGTTGGCAATAATGATATCACTCTTTTGCAATGCACCTCGGCTTACCCTGCTCAAGCAGAAGATGCCTGTTTAGCCAATATTTTAGCCCTCAAAGAACACTTTGTAGTTAAGGTTGGCTTATCCGATCACACTATGGGCAATGAGGTAGCCTGCCTGGCGGTGGCTATGGGCGCGGAAATTATTGAAAAGCATTTTATCATAGACCGAAGTATCGGTGGCCCGGATGCATCGTTTTCGGCCGATATTGAAGATTTTACTGCTCTAGTCAAGGCTATCCGTCGCACAGAGGCAATTATCGGGCGGCCTAATTTTGAATTAACCGCTGCTAAAAGCAATAGTCGAGTATTTGCTCGCTCTTTATTTGTGGTTGAAGATATCAAGGCTGGGCAAAAATTCACAAGCGATAATATTCGCTCGATAAGACCGGGCAATGGCTTGCTACCCAAACATTATGAAGATATTTTAGGCAAAGAAGCGGTTTTTGATCTTGAGAGAGGTTTGCCCTTAACTTGGGATATGATTAAAGACTAATTTTCTGCCGGAAAGTTACGATAATATTATCATGAAATATATTCCGTATGGTAGACAATTTATTGATGATGATGATATCGCAGCTGTTGTTGATGTTCTAAAATCGGACTGGCTTACGCAAGGGCCTAAAATTAAGATTTTTGAAGATATGGCAGCTCAATATCATAACTGTAAATATGCGGTGGCCTTTGCAAATGGCACCGCCGCTTTACATGGGGCTTATTATGTAAGCACAAAATTTCCTTTTGGCAAACAAGAGCGCATACTGGCCGATTGGCATACCTATATGCAAAGCCCGAACCTTGATTATGCCGAATACCAAAAGATTAAAGAACGCTATTTTGAATTTATTACCACACCTCTAAGTTTTGTAGCAACCGCTAATGCAGGATTGTACTGTGGTGGGAAACCTGTTTTTGTTGATATTGATATCAATACTTATAATATCGATATTACTAAAATTGAAGAAGCGATAACCGACTATACCCGAGTAATTACCCCGGTTTCTTATGCCGGATACCCTGTAGATATTCAGGCTATTCGCAATTTGCCCTCGGTAAAAAAGAATAATATTTGCATTATCCATGATGCCTGCCATGCCTTGGGGGCTCGCCTTAATGGCCATGGCATAGCAGATTTTGCGGATATGACCGTGCTATCTTTTCATCCGGTAAAGCATATTTGTGCCGGTGAGGGGGGCATGGTTCTTACTAATAATCAAGAATATTATCATAAATTGTTAAGGTTTAGAAGCCATGGCATAACCAAAAATGCGGCGGAATTTATTAATATTAGTGATGGTGACTGGTATTATGAAATGCAGGAATTGGGCTATAATTATCGGCTGACTGATATGCAGGCGGCTTTGGGGGCTTCGCAGTTTAGCAAGGTGGATAAGTTTATTTATCGTCGGAATCAGGTGGCGGAATTTTATGAGCAAGCTTTAGCTGGTATTGACTGGTTAAAGCTGCCGCCGAGATTAAATAAGGGCTGGTTAACCTATAGCCAATATAATGATTTGCAGCTTCAACCCCAAAATTTGCATAGTTATCATTTGTTTCCGATATTTGTGGAAGAAAGCAAGGGTAGGCAGAAATTATTTAATCATCTGCGGCAGAATAATATTGGGATACAAGTGCATTATGTACCTGTTAATCAACAGCCGACTTACAGTCACAATACTAATCCTTTGCCGGCAACTCAAGATTTATATCAGGGACTGATTAGTTTGCCGATATTTTATGGATTACAAGATGCTGATTTAGAGAATACTATAACCCAGCTATTAAATTTTAATAATTTTAACTAAAGGATAGCATGATGAATCATAAAAAAACAATAGACATGTATTCATTGGCAAGCGAGCTATTTCCCCTCTGCCGTAGTATTACCGGGAAGGGAAACCGGCAAACTTTACAGCGCTTACAAAAAGATTTGCCTCAGCTTACTATTAAAAGTTTAGTGCCCGAATATAAATTTTATATTCGGCATTATGCTAATATGACAGTGGATACTATTCTTTATGCGGTTTTATAGTTGCTATTTAATTAAATAATATATATAACTATTTAAAGTGTCAATGATTTTATAAGTTTATCATTTGAAACATAGCAGAAAGGCATGGTAGTTGCAATGGTCTACAAGAATATTTTCCAAGAAAGATTTGAAAATTTAGTTATTCAAAATTGCATTGATATTGAGTTAAAAGGATTTGAATATGCCAGTCGAAAAATAATTTCAGCAATAGACAATTTTAATCAATTAGGAGGTTGGGCTCTTTGGGGTGCAGGAGAACATACAAAAATATTGCTTGATAGGATTAATTTTAATAAGAGTAGATTAAAATTCATTGTAGACAATAAGCCTGACTTATGGGGTGAAAAAATCAAAAATATTCCAATTGTTTCACCAGATGAAGTTAAAAATATTAAATCTATATTAATTTCAACTATAAAGCAAATTCCTCAAATCAAACAACAAATATTGAGCATAGATAACAGTATTTCTATTGTTGATATCTATGAAAATGAACATATGTATTCGAGTATATATAATCATATGGCTTTTCCTTTTTGGCTATGGAACAAATATTATCACATTCACTACTTGAGATATCAATATTATAATAGCGTTGATTTGGAAAACAAGAAATCATTGTTAGATTTAATAATTTCTGCTTTTCTGGAAATTAAGGATATTAAAAATGCTAGATTTTATATGGAAAGTTATTCCTATGAGTTTGGAGACAAATACTTGAATGTAATTGCAGAATTAGATAGTTTATTAACTGATATCAAACTAGCATTAAGTAATAGAAATGAAAAAGATTTATGTTTTTTTCTATATGACAATTTGGGGGAAGATTATGCTGCTAATGTGGAACTTATGCCCTATATTAGCTCAATAAAAGAAAATAGTGCTTATTTTTCAAAGGCATATTCTCCTTCAGTTTTTACTAGTGAATCTTTACAAAGTATTTTTGAGGGAAAGTATCGCACTAGATATACTAAAGATGGGATAGGTGACGGTGTTAAAAGTAGCCCTTTAATAGATTACCTTAAAAAAAATGAATATATAACAAAAAGTTATTACCATGTAAATAAACCCTTTTTTAACAATACCTATGCTTGCAAGGATTTCTTTACGCAATATCAGAAAAGTGAAGTGGCCAGTGAAATGATGTGGGATGCTGTTGTAGATTTAGCTGTTGATAATAGAAAACAAGCAAGTTTTTTTCACTTTCTTTATGAAACGCATGCTCCATTTATGGGGGGCATGCATGCTACAGACTCTATGGAGTTTTTTTATGTTGCAGGCGATAAAGATGCATCCTATCAGCAAAAATTGTTTTTAGATAGATATAAGGAATGCTTTAACTACATCGATTCACAAACAAAGTTTTTCTTTAATTTACTTGGAGAAAATGTTATTAAAATAATCTTTGCTGATCACTCCAGATATTTAGAAGACTTTTTATCCGAAGATAAAAATCCGCTAAGTTTATTTTGGCATTCATATGCCTACCATATTCCATTAATCATTAATGGTAAAAATATTACAAAACTGATAAATGACAGCCCTTTTTCAATTATTTATCTAACTGAAATTGTAAAAGAGATTTGCGAAACCGGAAATATTGGAAACTTACAAAAAGAAATAGCGGAGGTATCCTTTGAAGGATATTATAATGAAACAGCAAGAGCAGTAGCGATAAAGGCTGGATTAGAAGATATTGTTGATGGTTTTACCGTAGTAATTAATAAAAAATATAAGATTGTGAAAGATTCCAAGAATAATTTAAAGTATTACTCCATGGAATCTAAAGAGATTGAAGCGCAAGAGATCACTGACTTATGTATAAAAGATATAATTGGTGATGAATTATATCTTTTTATTAAATAATATAAATTTCCGTTCAAAATTATTTAGAACATTGGCTAATATATATATGCACAATATTTGTTTTCATAAAAAATTAAGAAAAGAGGCAATTATTTTGAGATTTATAATTTTAGCGGCAGGAGAAGGTAGTCGTTTAAGAGATTTTACTAAAACTATGCCTAAGTGCATGGTGCCATTTAAAGGAAAACCAATTATTGACTATATAATTAGCGTTGCTCAGAGCTGCAATATAAAAGAAATGGACATTGTGCTGGGATATAAAGGAGATGTTTTAATACAGCACTTAAAAAAATACAAAGACTTGAAATTTAATATATATAAAAACAACTATTTCTCAACCACAAATATGGTATATACTCTTTTTTGCCTTCAGAACATCATGAATGAAGATTGCATAGTTAGCTATTCAGATATTATTTATACTAAAGAAGTTTTAGATCTAATGGTAAAAGCAAAGCATAGCACTGTAATTGTAGATAGGCAATGGCAGCAGCTTTGGGAAAAGCGCATGGAAAACCCACTTTCTGATGCTGAAACATTAAAATATGATAAAGATGGCTATATTATTGAATTGGGGAAAAAACCAAATACATATGAAGATATTGATGGTCAGTATATTGGGCTATTTAAACTTATGAAAAAAGATATAGTAACAGCAAAAGAAATATACCATAAATTAGATAGAAACAATAACTATGATGGTAAAAATTTTGACAATATGTATATGACTAGTTTTTTGCAAATATTAATAAATGCAAATATTCCTTTAAAAGCTGGATTTATCAATGGTGGTTGGCTAGAAATAGATACCATTGCCGATTTGGAAAATTTAAAGGATTATTCAATCTAAAATGAGGTAATAGATATGATAATATGGATTACTGGTCTTTCGGCTTCTGGAAAAACCACTCTTGGCATGGAATTATATAAACTTTTAAAGCATAGAGGTAATTGGTTGTTATTAGATGGAGATACTATTAGAACTGTTTTCGGAGAGGATCTTGGGCATACTGTTGAAGATAGAATGAAAAATGGTTATCGTATGTCAAGGTTATGCAAATTAATGGAATTACAAAATATTAATGTGATAGCCTGTGTTTTAGTTATTCGCCAAGAATTAAGAGATTATAATAGAAATACTTTTACCAATTATAAAGAAATTTTTATTGATGTTGATATAGATAACCTGATAAAACGAGATAACAAAGGTATATATAAAATGGCTCTATCTAAGAAAATTTGCAATGTGGCGGGTATAGATATTGCAATTGATAAACCCTTAGATGCTGATTATTTTTTTATTAATAATAACGATGGTATTGATTTCACTGAAAAAAGCATTGAAATCTGCAATTTATTTAAAATAGATTTAGAAAGTTCTTATTTTTATACTAATAGAAACCTTCTTGATTTTCCTGAAAAGTATGAGTATACTAATTATAGTGGTAGCAAATTTTTTGTTGATTATAGAAATAACAGGCTTAATATACTAAAAAAAATATCCAATTTTATACATGGATATAGTCAAGAACTCTTACTACATAATTATTTACATATGCATTTTAATTCAAGCAATACCTCATCTACAAAAAAAATACTGAAAATCTTCTATGAAAGTATTTCTTTAAAAGAGTTCGAACCCAAAATTCTTCTTTTTTTGAAAAAATTTGAAGTTAGTAAAAAAATTTATCAAGAATATGATGTAAACACTTTTACTAAAATAACTAACGAGCATAAGGATATTGATAACTACTTGCTTTTTGCATATATACTTATTCACTCTTATGATTTGGCAGCAAATAAACAAATAAAACTAATTTTATTTAATAGCTTGCTTAAGCTGAATGATATCTTAATATCATCTATAGAGATGATTAGTAATGATGGACAATATACTATGCTAAAACAATCTATAGAGAAAGAAATTAGTTTATATGAAGCTTTAAGGGGAATAGATATATGATTAAATTTTCAATTTTACTTACTAACTCTATGCGTAGCAAAGCATATTTACAAAACCTATTAATTAACAATCTGATTCCTGCTTCAGCTATTATTTTAGAGGATAAAAATAAGGTTCTAGTCGAGGAACAAAATCGATTGACACTAGACAAAAACACAAGTCAAAAATTAATTCATACAACAATAGGTGTTAATGCTGCAATTGATGAAAAAAAATGTGTTGAAGAAACTTTAAAAGAAAATAAGATTTTTTATCATAAGATTGATACACTAGATGTTAACTCAAGTCAAGTTGTTTCCGCTGTTGCGAATCTAACTACTGAATATATTATTTATTCTGGTCCTGGTGGCGCTATTTTGAAATCTGAAATATTTCAGCAAGGAAAAAAATTTATTCATGTCCATCCGGGCAATATCCCAATATATAAAGGAAGTACAACATATTACTATGAAATGCTAATCGAAAGTCAAATATCTTGTTCTATTTTTCTTATGAATGAGCAAATAGATAGTGGACAGCTCTTATATAAAAAGCATTTTAAAATCCCTGCAGGATATCATGATTTTGATAATGTGGTCGATCCTCTTCTCCGTTGCGAGACCTTAATCGCATGGTTAAATCATATAAAGAATTCAACTATTGCTAATTTGCCAATTAATACAGAAAGTGATAATACGTTTTATATTATTCACCCACTTTTAAAACATATCGCTATATCAAAAGCCAGGGGAGTGCATATATAAGTGAACAAAATGAGTACCAAAGCACAAACTTTATTAGAAATAAGTAAAAATTTACCACAAATTAAGGTTCTACCTATACTTATAATTAATACCAACGATATATTATTGGTGGATTCGACATATGAGAAGATAAAAAATTTCTTTAGAGAAGATAAATTAATTATTCGCTCATCTGTATCTATAGAGGATAGCATGGAGAACTCCTATGCCGGACACTTTGATACTGTTTTAAATGTGTCTAAAAATGATAAATTAGCTGTGATAGAAGCTTTGACACAGGTAGCATCTTCGTATAATGGACTGACTAATGAAGAAATCCTTATTCAACCAATGTTAAAAGATATTGCTTATGCTGGAGTGGTTTTTACTGCTGACATGGATACTTTAGCAGACTACTATATTATTAATTATGATACAGGCAATAAGAGTGATAGCATAACTTCTGGACAAGGCGTTAATTTGAAAACAAAAATAATTTTTAAAGATTACACGTATTCCGGCCAAGATGAAAAATGGATAACTAGTTTGCTGCAAAATTGTCAGCTTTTGGAAATGTTTTATCAAAATAATTACTTAGATATCGAATTTGCTGTAAATATCAAAAAGGAAGTTTTTATTTTTCAGGTTCGCCCATTAACTAATCAACTAAAAATTACAGAAAGAGCTCCTGATCTAAAAGCTGTATTATTTAAGGTTCATAAAAAAATTGAAAAACTGGCTCGACCTCATCCTAATTTACTAGGTGATTGTACTGCCTTTGGATTAATGCCTGATTGGAACCCTGCTGAGATTATTGGTGTGCGACCAAAAAAATTAGCCCTTACGCTTTATAAAGAATTAATTACTGATCAGATATGGGCACATCAACGTAATAATTATGGATATCGCAATCTCTTAGGGCATCCACTTATGGTGACCTTTGCTGGCATACCATATATAGATATACGCATTACGTTCAATTCTTTTATTCCCAAAAATCTTCATGAAAACATTGCCGAAAAATTAGCAAATTTTTATATACATAAATTAATTTCTAAACCAAATTATCATGATAAGGTTGAGTTTGCTATCGTGTACTCATGTTATTACTTAGGTATATCAGATAAATTACAGGAACTAAAATCACATGGCTTTAATAGTAGTGAAATAAAAAGAATTGAATTTTCTTTACTGGAACTAACTAATGATATAATCAATCCACAAACAGGCCTTTATAAAAAAGATATAGAAAAAGTGAATCTGTTAAAAACAAAATATGATACTATAATTAATTCAAATATTTCAATTATAGATAAAATATATTGGTTAATAGAAAATTGTAAAAACTGGGGAACGCTGCCATTTGCCGGAGTTGCGAGAGCAGCCTTTATTGCTATACAGTTTTTAAAATCATTTATTGATTTAGAAATTATTACTAAAAAAGATTATGATTTGTTTATGAACTCCTTAAATACAATCAATAAAACAATGAATACTGATTTAAAAAAAGTATTTGATAAGCAATTATCTGAAAAAGATTTTTTAAATTTATATGGACATATCAGACCTGGAACATACGATATTTGCAGTAAAAGATATGATGAAGATTTTCAATCATATTTTTCACATTATCCACAAATTGATACAGCAGAAAAATTTGACTTTAGCAGCTACCAATTAGATCAAATTGATAATTTGTTAGTTGAAAATGGGCTTAGAATTAATGCGCAACAATTATTAGCATTTATTAAGGAAGCTATTGAAGGAAGAGAATATACTAAATACCAGTTTACTAAATCGCTAAGCCAAATTCTTATATTAGTTGAAGAACTTGCTTTAAAATATGGACTTAATCGTGATGATGCTGCAAATATAGATATCGCAGTAATTAAGAATCTATATTCAACAGTTGAATACATAAACCTATCCGATTTATTTATGGAAAACATCAAGCATAATAAAAAAATGTACGAATTAACTAAAGTCATAAAATTACCCAGTGTTATTCTTACTGCTGATGAAGTATATTCTTATTACCTTTTAAACGAGGAGCCAAATTTTATCACATT
Organism: uncultured Peptococcaceae bacterium; assembly: GCA_964372025.1. GTDB lineage: Bacteria > Bacillota > Dehalobacteriia > UBA4068 > UBA4068 > CAYJBP01. Next base: position 21,061 of record CAYJPF010000031.1, read on the forward strand.
AAAAACCGTTGTGGGAGAAATTCTAAGTGAAGAGTATATTAATACTAGTAATTTAGAAAATAAAATATTATTTATAAAGTCAGCAGACCCCGGATATGATTATATTTTTAGCAAAAATATTGGAGGATTAGTTTGTCAATTTGGCGGAGCAAACTCCCATATGGCAATTAGATGTGCAGAACTTGGCATTCCTGCTGTAATTGGCATAGGGGAAAAAGAATTTTGCAAATGGATAGTAAAAAAGAAAATCAGGATTGACTGCTTATCCAAAAATATATCCTCACATGAAGGAGACTGACTTAATGAAAAAAATTGGCATAACTCAAAGATTAGAGTATATAGAGTCACATAAGGAAATAAGAGAATCTCTAGACATCCGATGGTATGACTTGTTGCGATATTGGAAATATGAGCCAGTTGTATTAAGTAGTAAAATGAACATATCGGAGCATATTGCCAATCTTAATTTATCAGGCATTATTTTTACTGGCGGGAATGATTTATCTGTTATTTCATACACAGAAATAAATAAGCTAAGAGATGATTTTGAGAAAAAATTAATTACCTTTTGTGTGAATAATAATATTAGGATTTTAGGCGTTTGTCGTGGTATGCAAATTATGGCTCATTATTTTGGAGCAAGCTTTAAAAAAGTTGATAATCATGTGGCAAATGAACATATAATAAAAGTCGATTTAGATTCATGCTTACATGATATGTTAGGCAATGAATATGTTAAAGTAAATTCTTATCATAATTATTGCATTGATAATATTAATCACCCAGATTTTGATATTGTAGCTCGTTCAAATGATGGGGCAATTGAGTCAATAGCAAGCAAGTCTAAACAAAGTCTAGGAATTATGTGGCATCCTGAAAGAGAAGTCTCCTTTAATAATTGGGTTAAGGGATTTTTTGATTAAATATTATGCAAAAAAATCCCTCCAAAAATAGAACTACGGGGGCTTATTTTAGAAATTGTAAAAATCTCTATGTCAGGGTTAAATATATAGTATAAAATAATAAATCCATCAAAATATTAAAAAGAATACCACTTAATCAGCATTTAAAAAAACAAAAGTATCCTCTCTCGACACCCCCGCTATATAAATATACCCCAACTCCTCAAACTCCCGAATATCCTTAGGCGTAGTAACACCATTCTCCGCCAACCAGCGCACCATCTGTCCTCTGGCCATTTTGCATTTCGTGCCGGTTTCGATAACCTTACCATTCTTAATCTCACCAAAACTGCAGGTTAAAAAGCGCACATTGCTTGGCAAATAGGGCTTAACCGCCTTACTATACTCCTTCGAGGCCAAGTTAAGGACAAAATCCGTTTCGCTGGCTAACTGTTTGGCCAAACTTTCGCCCCAGAATTGATAGAGATTTTTATGCTCGCCTACTGCCAGCTTAGCCTGCATCTCCAGGCGATATGGGAAAACGCCGTCAAAGGGGCGTAGTAGGCCGTAAAAGCCGGAGATTATGCGCAAATGTTGCTCTATATAGTCAAACTGGCCGTCCTCGAAAATGCCCGGCGCCATGTAGCGGTACTGAATCCCCTCGTAAGCTAAAATTGCCGGGGTTAAATTATTGTGTAAATCCATATTTTGCAGATAATCATAGTTAAGGCGAGCCAGCTTATCATTGCAAGCCCAAAGCGCATGCAATTGCTCGATGCTCATCGCCTGCAAAGCCTGCTTTAGCTGCTCCGTTTTGGGCAGAAATTGCGGTAGACCAGTTGGGGCTAGGCTGTCGGTGTCGATATTCATTTTCTTGGCCGGGGAGATTATTATACGCATAAGAGCACTTCCTTGCATTATAAAGTAGTAGCCATGGCATCACTTCGCCAGCGGCAATGTAATGCACTGTAAGGGGTGATATGGTTTGGTTTTATTCCTGCAACAAAAAAGGCTGATCATATCCCTTTTGTATGGATAACTAAGCTTTGATGTTCAACCGCATATAATTCTTGATAAGTCAACTTGCCGTTAACTCTTGTTGATAACATCAAGCTTAGGCGGCTGATATCTGTTGCGAATGTTGGCTGCAATGCTGCTTTATTGGGCAGTGTTATTTGCGATTTAAAGCGTCTGGCTATAGTTATATGCGGTGTGAATTTGCGCTTTTCGAGCACAAAGCCGCTTGCGATTAAATTTTTGCTTAAATCTGCTTGCAAATATTGCAAATCTTGATTATTTTCTAAGCCCAGCCAGCAAATATCGCCATCAGGGCGGGAAAATTTACCGCTATGGCTGAAAATCAAGTGCAGTTTGGGCATAGTTAGTTTATTCATTGCTGATTTGATATCATCTAAGCGCTTGGCTTCAATCTCACCTAAAAAAGCTAGCGTGAGGTGAATATTTTGCGGTAGGCTAAAACTGCCTTGGCCTTGCTTTTTCAGCTCGCTTTGAATAGCGAGGATATTGGCAATCGTTGAGTCATCAAAATTAAGGGCGATAAATAGGCGCATGGAAAAACTCCTGAAAAATGGATTATTCTTATTAAACATATAATTCTATTTTTCGGGCGATAATCCTATGTGAATACAGGCAATTTCTCTGCCGATTTGCTTTGCATACTTGATTGTGGCGATTGTGCCGCCGGTTTCTCGGCCGTCGTGGACGGCGATGATTAGAGTGGAATTATCGACCATGTAGCGGTTGCGTCGCATGAAACAGTGTGGAGCATAGTCCGTACTGTGGCTTTTGACAATATCGCAATGATTGATTAGCTTTTGAAAGGTGGAATCCGGTGTTTTGAGGCGGTTGGTGTATGGAATTGCTGCTTCTAAGGTGATGGGGTGGTGATTTTTAAATTCGACGATAATTGCAGCAAAAATTAAATCTATGCCTTCGGCAAAGCCGCTGATGAAGTGAGTATATCCTTCGTCGAGGGCTTTTTTTATTGCTTGGTTTAAGCTGGATTTTACGAAGTCGAGCTTTTCGGGAGCTATTTTGCGGTGGCCGGTTATGCAGCAGGTTTTGTTAGACATTTTGATATCCTCCGTATAATTTGCGCTATATAGCAAATTATATCATAAAAGATTAAAATTTGCCATATAACGCAAACAAATAGTTGCGATACATGGCAAATTATTTCTATAGGGAGGAGTTTATTATGAATACAAAAGATGCTGTTGCAAATAGAATTACTGAATTATGCGCAGAGCGCAATATTACAATCAATGGATTAAGCTATTTATCAGGGGTTGCTAATTCAACTATCAAAGGCATATTTTATAATCGAAGTAAAAATCCAGGCATTGTTACTATCAAAAAACTCTGCGATGCTCTGGAAATAACCCTAGGCGAATTCTTCTCTACCCCGGAATTTGATGCCTTAGAGCAGGAGATTAAGTAAATATCCCCTGATCTAATTTAATTTTGCTAGAGAAATATTTACAATTTTGTATTGTATTTGTATATTAAATGTAATATAATAAATATACTAATCCAAAGGAGTTGACAAAAATGCCCAAGACAGCGGTAATCAATATCAGAACCGAAGCCGACACAAAAAAGAAAATTGAGCAGCTTTATTCACAATTCGGCATCAGTGTTTCTGATGCTGTAAACATTTTCTTTCATCAATCGCTTATGCAGGGGGGATTACCTTTTGCTATGCAAATCCCCAAGCCCAATGCCGAAACTCTCGCTGCTATGCAGGAAATTGAGCAAATGCTCAAGGAGGGTACGGGGCGCAGATTTAACAGTGTTGATGAGCTATTCGAGGAATTGGATTCATGAAATATCAAATTGAAATGTCGGCAAAGTTCAAAAAAAGACTATAAACTCATTCAAAAACGCGGCGACAATGTAAACCTGCTTCGTACTGTTATTGATATTTTAGCTGCAGGCGAAATTTTACCTGCTAAATATCAAGATCATCAACTGAAGGGCAATTATTCAGGATATCGAGAATGTCATATAACCCCTGATTGGTTGCTTATTTATCAGATAGAAGAAAATATTTTGATTTTAGCGTTAACCAGAACCGGCACACATAGCGATTTATTTTAGTGCTATGATCTAATACGCATAAACAATACGCAATACGCATTAGCTACAATTTCGACACTAATTTAGCATTAATGCGCATTATAATACGTATTAATCAATAATCAGACGCAATTTTATGCGCATTAAAGACCGGCAAACGATTTTTTTGCACATAAACAAGAATAAAATTATAATAATCTACAAAATATCACTTGACAATTACAATCACACATAGTAAAATAAAACTGTTATTAGTAATTGTGCGTCCGCTCCTAAGCATTTATGGGTTCAGGTCTTCGGATTCTGTTGCACACGTTGTTAAGTTTGTACGCTGAAGATAGCATCAGTTTGCCCTAAAATGGGCACGGCTATCTTTTTTTATTTGCCCCCACAAGCTCAAAAGAGCATAAATGACAACCGGTTCATAGAAATATGAACGCCATTACCGAATAAAGGTATGTCCTTTAGGGTAAAAAGTCATTTGTGCTCTTTTTTGCGTGCAAATGGCAAATTTTGATGCTAAACTTTATCAATTTCCATTACAAATCATTACCACGGACAATAAAAATCCCTGTGCAGAACACTATACAGCACAATCAACAGCAAGCCAAAGCCGTTGTGGGAAGAAAGGATGAACTAATTAATGCCTGCTGAACAACCCGAAAAACCTTGCGCTTGCTGACTTTTCGGCC
>CAYJPF010000032.1:0-24157 GCA_964372025.1 uncultured Peptococcaceae bacterium
TATGAAGCCGGCAAACTGGGATAAAAATGGGTTCGGATTATGGGCTCGTGCTTAACTTAATAGTGCCAAGCCAATTGCGGCTTTGCTTTATTTAAGAGATTGGCTAAGTGTTGATTAATCTTTATTAAATTCGGTCATATTATCCCGATAGCGCAAGGGTAGCAAACTTCTTTGGCAAGTTGGATTTTTGCGGGCTGTAATTGCAATATCATTAAAGAACTGCCGCCATAATTGTCGGTATTTTTTTTCGTCCTGCGAGATCGGTGGCAATATTAAATCATTTAACTCGATAATTTGATATTGATAATTTTCGGCAATAAGGGCTGCTTTATGGGTTTTATCGTAGATCAAAAAATCCTGCTTGCCCAGGCGAGCCTGAAAATGGCTGCCTAAATAAGGTAGCACAAAGTTTTTGGGGCTAATAATGGCAATCAATTTGCCATCAAAATCGCTAAAGCGGATAAATCCTAATAGCAAATGCCTTTCTTTAAATAAGTGCTTTTCGGCATCAATCAATGGTGCTACCAGCTCATGGCCAATATTTTTAATTACTCTACCGCCTTCATTAAATGCTAATTGTAAAAAATGTAATAAACAAATTTCCTTATCTTTTAGGCAGCTTAAAAAGATGTTTTTTATAAAATTATCAAGGTTATGCCCTAGCTTTTTAAGGGCATTGATTACCCTTAGGGCATGTTGGTGGTTGGTATCAATATATTGTTGAGGTAATAGGCTATAATTATCCGGCTTGCTGATTATTTGAGGCATTTGCTTTACGGCAAAGCAATGAAATACCAAGCTATAAAAGCCAATTAAGGAGCCGTCATAGCTAAAATGAATACTGCATGTTTCCAGATTGTATTTTTTTGATATTTGGGGATTAGTGGCAGCATTTATCTGCGGATTACCTATACTGCTTATTAAAAGATTATTGGGGCTTACAGCCATTATGGTATCGCGCTTAGGCATGAAATAGCCTCCTTAAGTGCCTGTTTGGTGGTGCTAAGTTGCTTTATATCTTGGGCTTGGGGCAGGCTTTGCTCATAATTGCCAAAAAGGGTCATTTGTTCTAGGCCATAAGCTGTTGATTGCTTATCAATTAAGGAACGCATAGCTATGGTTTTATTAATTTTCATGCCTTGGGGTAAATCGGCGCAAATTATAAAAAATTGTGCTCGTTTTAATACCACGCCAATTCTTTTTAATGCGTTTAAGTCTAATTTGCCATTTTTGCGCGCCACAATAATGCGTCTTGCGCTTAAGGGGCCAATGCCCGGTATCCGCAATAGCAATTTTAGGTCGGCAGTATTGATATCAATAGGGAAGAAGTGGGGATTATGCAAGGCCCAATTACATTTAGGATCGAGATAGGGATTAAAGTTGGGATTAGCTTCGCTTAAAATTTCCTGATAATTGAATTTATATTGACGGAGCAAAAAATCGGCCTGATAGAGGCGATGCTCCCGTAATAAGGGGGGAGCGCTTTGCAAAGCCGGCAAATTTTTATCTTCCACCACCGGGATATAGGCCGAATAAAAGACCCGCTTAAGCCCATATTTTTGGTATAATCCCGCTGATAGGCGCATTATTTGCAAATCATTTTCGGGGCTGGCGCCGATAATCATTTGCGTGCTTTGGCCGGCTGTTGCAAAGCGCGGAGCTTTGCGATAAAGGGCAAGTTCTTGTTTGTTTTGCTGCAAATTAGTTGCTATTTGTGCCATTGGCCTTAAAATATTGGCTTTGGTTTTTAGCGGTGCTAATTTTTGCAGGCTTTGCTCGCTGGGTAGCTCTATATTAACACTTAAGCGATCGGCTAATAAGCCTAGTTTTTGAACTAAATCCGCCGATGAACCCGGTATGGTTTTGGCATGGATATATCCGCCAAAATTATGCTTATAACGCAGTATACTTAGGGTTTTAATCATTTGCTCCATGGTATAATCGGCGTTTTTTACAATAGCGCTGGATAAAAATAAACCTTCTATATAATTGCGACGATAAAATTCTATGGTTAACTCGGCCAATTCGGACGCTAAAAAGGTAGCGCGGGCAATATCATTATCTTGGCGATTTTCGCAGTAGCGGCAGTTATAGATGCAATTATTGCTTAGCAATACCTTTAGCAGGGATATGCAGCGCCCGTCGGCCGAAAAACTATGGCAGCAGCCTGCTACCATAGTAGAGCCTAAAGCTTGATAATCGTGCTTACGATTAGATCCCGAGCTGGTACAGGCCACATCATATTTGGCAGACATGCTTAAAATATGCAGTTTTTGTTCTAAATCCATATATTATCCTCGTACTGATGTTCGGGAACGTTTGTTCTATTATATCATATTAAAATACTTATTGCAAGCTTTTTTTGATCAAGTTTAAATTTTTTAAAAAAGTTGCAGATGCTGCATTAGCCATAAAAAGGCTACCGCAGATTAAATAATCTGCAGCAGCCTAATCGATTTTAGTATTGATTATCTGTGTTTAACTGTTGTTTAGCTTAGGATACATATCGCTATTAGCCTTGATAATATCCATAATGGTAAACTAAATCGGCAAATCCAGTAAACGGGGGAGGAATAGGGAAATTTCCGGCACAAAGGTTAAAATCATTAATACCGTTATCATTACTATTATCCAGGGTACAATACTTTTAACCAGTACTTCGAACTTTGTATTGGAAATCTCTGCCGCCATAAATAAATTTGCGCCAAAAGGTGGGGTGATAAAGCCAATGGCCAGGTTAAATACCATTACGATGCCAAAATGAACAGGGTTGATGCCGATAGCTGTAGTAATCGGCAATAATATTGGCACCAGGATAATAATTGCCGGTGCACAATCCATAAAAGTACCCACTGCCAATAATAGTAGATTAATTAAAATAATTAATACCACTTCATTGCTGGTTAAGGATAAGATGGCATCGGCTATCATTTGCGGTGCCTGGGAAATGGCCAGTAAGCGGCCAAAACCAAAGGAAATGCCAATCAGGAACATTACCGGTGCACAAATGATTACCGAACGATATCCTAAATAAACAATATCCCTAAAACGTACTTCTTTATAGACAAAGCAGCTAATCAAGATACCCATAAAGCAGCCGATTGCCCCGGCTTCGGTAGGGGTAAACTTGCCTGTGTAAATACCACCTAAAACTACAATTGGTACTATAAGGGCAGGCAAGGCATTAACTAAAATTTTGATTGATTCTTTAAAACTATAGCTTTTATCTTCGCCTTTATAACCATTCTTTTTGGATGTGATATAAGTGTATATGCATAAACTTAAGCCAACTACAATACCTACCGGAATACCGGCTGTAAATAATGAAGTAATTGATACATTGGCCGCTACTCCATATAGCACCATGGGAATACTGGGGGGGATAATTACCCCAATTGTTCCGGCTGTAGCGATTAAGGCTGCCGAATAGGGCTTACCATAGCCGCTTTTGATCATTTGCGGCAGCATGATTAAGCCAATAGCCGCCACTGTAGCAGATCCCGTGCCGGAAATTGCTGCAAATACCATGCAGGCTACCACCGCTACCATGCCTAATCCGCCGGTTAGTTTGCCTAAAAATATCTTGGCCACATTAAGTAAACGGGCCGAAATACCGCCTTGCCCCATAATATCGCCGGCAAAAGTGAAGAGGGGGATGGCTACTAAGGGAAAAGAATCAAAACCCACGGTAATCGATTTGGTAAAACTTTCCATCGAGATAGGATCAAAAAGGTTGATTACTGCCAAAGAGGCCAATCCTTGAGCCATGGCAATCGGTACCGATAAAATCAGTAATACAAAAAAGGAGATGAATAAAACCGCAACTAACATGATGCCCCTCCTCCTTTGCGTGCTTGTTCCTCTTGGACAATATCCGGATTAAGAGCCTCGTCCATTTCGGCTCGGTAAGCAGCCGATGCAAAACAAATATTATTAGCGCCGGAATACATGCCGCGATCATTAGTAAATAAATCATAGGAATTATTAAAGCGCTTAATTTTCCACACCATGGTTTGAATAGTTCTAAAAATAGATAGAATATAGCCCACTACCGCCGAAGCAAAGACAAAGTTTTTGCTGATGGCAACAGTAATTGCCATATCGCCATACTCGGCTGTACGCATAACGGTTTGCACAGCAGCTACCAATAAAAAGCCAAATAAAACCAAGGCTGCCAAATCGGCAAAAATTAATAAGCATTTGCGAGCCTTAATTGGCAAAGCATTGCGCAAATAAGCGATATCCATATGCTTATTATTGCGTGACGAATAGGATATGCCCAAAAAGCAAAGCCAAACAAATAAATAACGGGCGATCTCTTCGCCCCAGGAAAAACCTTCATCAAAAAAACGCAAAATTACTTGCATGGTTATCAATAAGAACATGGTAAAAAAAGTTATAGCTAAAAGCAAGGGTTCTAAATTAATGTCCAGCCAATGTAAGATCTTTTTCACTGCTAAAACTCCTTTCCGCTGCCCTGGTATAGTCAATAAATTTGAGCAATCAGTGCACAAATAGCTGCATTCACAGTGATACTGATTTACTATGAATGCAGCTATAGTTAGCCACCAGGGCTTCAAATCTTTGGTAGCTAGCAATAATTATTGACGAGCTTCTTCAAGTAAGGCTTGGAAGGTATCATAATTTTCCTGGCCGGCTAATTCAACAATTAAGGGGGTAGTTGCCGCACTCATGGCCTCTTTCATCTCGGCTTTTAAGGTGTCGTCTACTTCATTGATTATAGCGCCAAAATCAGCTTCTAGGCTGGCGATGGTATTGATGTTTTCTTGTTCTGCTATCGGACGTAAAGCGGTGCAGGCGGCTTCTACTTCGGCCATCAATAGCGCTTTATCATCTTCGCCTAAAGAATTGAGGAAATCGCTGCCGGCTAATAATACATCTACACCAAATTCATGTGAGGTAAGCGAATAATAAGGAGAAACCTCTACAAATTTGTCAATCAACATATTAGAAGGAGCTAAAGAAGTTCCATCCAATAATTTTTGTTGCAAAGAAGTATAAAGCTCATTCCAGGAAACAGCACTGGTAGTGCAGCCTAAGGCTTCAAAGGCGGCAATTTGGATGGGGCTGTAACCGCGGATTTTAATGCCATCAAAATCGGCCATGGTATTAATTGCCATCTTATTATTAGTAAAATGCTGGAAACCTAAAGGCAAAAAGCCCACACCTTGCGAACCTACATCATTAAAGGCATCATGAATAAATTGGCCGGCCTCGCCATCAAAAACGGCATAGGCATGCTCATAATCGTCAAATAGGAAGAAATCTTCTAAAACAGCTAATTGGCCAATGGTGGATGTCATTACAACCGGGTTTACAGTGGCCATTTGAATATCGCCAATGCGCATTTGGTCGATATTTTCTTCCTGAGTACCTAATTGGCCGCCGCCATATAGGGTAACCTGGAAACGACCATTAGAATTGGCTTCTAAATTGGTTTTAAACTGTTCCATAGCTTGGAAGCTGGGATGGGTTTCGCTAATAACGGTGGCTAGTTTAATTTCGATAACTTCGCCATCGGCGGCCGGTTCGGGGGTGGCTTCGGCATTATCGCCGCTATCTTCGGCTGTAGCAGCATCATTAGCAGCATCATCAGCAGCCGGCTCTTCGCTACCGCCGCATGCTACCAAAAATAAACTTAAACTTAAAACCAGCATTAATAATAAAAATAATTTTTTCATAATCTTTCCTCCTAAATTTTACGCTATTATTATATTGTTACTTGGGGGGAAACTATTATTAAGTTTTTAATAAATACCTTTTGTTTTTAAGTCGATCAAAAACATCTAGGCCTAATTGTTTAAAGATTAAGAGTAAGTCGATAAAAACCCAGTTTTCGATTAATTTATCGCCATCACGGCGCCAAATATCGATTAGATTAACGTCAACTGTTTTGCCGGTGGCAGGTATGCCAAAAATGCAGCCATTATGATGCTCGCCATAAATGGCCGGCCAGCCGCAGCAAGAGGCATAATTACCATCGCCAATTGTAATTATCGGCACATCTTTTAGCTTAAAGGTCATCTCCCATGGGATTTCATGGGTTTTTTCAAAGCCGGCAATACCTTTAGAAGAACCAATGCCGGCCGGCCCATACCAAAGCATATCATCATGCCAGTATTCGGCCATTACCGCTATCGATTGCGGATGAGGCTGCCAGGCTTTTTCTACCTTGCGCAAAGCAGGTAGCCCATAGTAGCACATGTCCTCGATTAGCTTAAGCGTTTTTTTGCTTTCGATTTCGGCAATATCATAGAGGATGATGCCATCATTGCTAATTGGGGGTAGGCTATGGATTTCCGGGCCAATAGTGGGGACAATTCTGATCCCGGCTTGCAGCATTAAATCGATTAAATCGACAAAAAGCATCGAAGCCACAATCTTTTGATCTTTAAACTGATAATATTCGGCATATCTAATCCAAACAGCATTGTTGGTGCAGGGGATATCTAAAAAATCTGCTTCGAAATTGGCTACATAATAGCCGGAGGCCACTACCCAATCCTGATTATCGCAAGTACCGGCCAAAAGATGGCTTAAATGCTTGCGCAAATCCGGAAAAGATTTAAGCAAAGGTTGATAATAGCTTTGATAAATTTGTTCGATACCATTAAGTTCGGGTAAAGGGTAGGGGGCTTTAAAATTTGCATTGCTGCTATAATAGGTATTTAGTAAGCTTAACATTTTTTGCTCATCTAAATGATGGCAATTTGTAGTGAATTCGTAAATAAGACGCTTTTCTGCTTCTAGCTGAATCATAATTCACCTCTTGATAGTTGTGCCTTTTAGCCGGCAGCGAATAAGGTTCTATTCGCCGCCGCTAAAAGTGTATAGGGGGGGGAGTATGACAAGTTAATATTAAGCTTTAAATAGGTAGCGCTTATTCTTTACTCTATCCAAAATATCTAAATCTAATTCTTTAAAGAATAGTAGCATATCGATGAATACCCAGTTTTCGATTAATAAATCACCTTCGCGGCGCCAAATATCGATTAGGTTAACCGGGGCTTCTTTGCCGGTGGCAGGTAAGCCAAACATTTTGCTGGCACGATGTTTAGCGGTTAAATGATAAGGCCAGCCGCAATAGGTTGCATAATTACCATCGCCAATTCTTACAATGGTATCATCTTTAGAGAGGTGGAAGGTCATTTCCCAGGGTAATTCATGGGTAATTTCGAAGCCAACAATGCCTTTAGAGCAGCCAATGCCGGCCGGGCCATACCACATCATATCATCATGCCAGTAGCGCTTCATTACGGCAATGGTTTTTTCGTCGGGATACCAGCTCTTTTCTACATCGCGTAAATCAGGTAAGCCTTGGAAGCTCATAATTTCGATTAATTCGCGGGTTTTAACACCATCAGCCTCATCAACATCATAAAGCACAACACCGTCGCGGGTAGCAGGGCCGGGGCTGATAATTTCCGGGCCAATGGTAGGGATAACCCTAATGCCGGCCTGGCGGATTAAATCTAAAATATCTAAGAATAGACGGCTTTCGGTAATTTTGCCATCAACAAATTTATAATATTCTGCATAGCGAATAAATACCACAGCATCGGTATGGGGGATATCCAGAAAATCTTCCTTAAAGTTGGCTACAAAAAAACCGGAGGAAATAACCCAATCGTCGCCTTCGCAAGTGCCGCCTAAAAGGTGAACCATGTTTTTGCTGGTATCGGGAAAAGCCTTCAAAAGTGGCTTGTAAAAGGTTTCGTAAATGGCATCTACGCCTTTAACTTGCGGAAAAGGATAAGGGCCATACCAATCGGCATCGGCAGCATAGGCATCCTTTAAAATAGCTTTTGTTTGGGCTTCGTCAACATTGCGCAAGGCCTCGGTAAATTGTTTGATAATCAACTTTTCTTTTTCTAGCTGTACAACCATGCTTATTACCTCCATAATATAAATATAATGTTTTAGGCTTTTGTTTTCTCATTCGAGAATACGTAACCTGTATTTAGATACTATCATAAATGTTCTGATTTGTCAAACCTATTTTTTAATATATTAATGCAAATAGGTTTGAATAATACAGGTTATAGCATAAAAATAACTAATATTAACTTGATTTAGCTTGTTTAAGAGAATAATATAACAAAATATCAATATATAAGTTTATAGTTTTTAGCGGTTAATAGTTGGCCTTGTTTAGTTTTGAGAATATTATTCTAAAAAAAATCAGCTTTTTTCAGAAAAATATTTACAAATTGAGAATATTATGCTAGAATAATTGTATTGTTAATAAAAAAGAAATGCAGGTGTGGTTTTGTGAAAAAAAGAATGGATGTAACCTCAAAGGATGTTGCCCGTTTGGCTAAGGTTTCGCAATCGACGGTATCGCGAGCCTTAAGGCCGGATCATAAAATGAATGAGGAATTGCGTAATAAAGTGCTTAATGCGGCCAGGCAATTAAATTATCGGCCTAATGCCTTAGCGCGCGGCTTATTATCCAATAAAATTAATATTGTAGGCATTGTAGCCCCCGATATTAAAGATCCCTTTATATCTAGTGCTATCAACTACCTGGTAGACGGCTTGCAGGAGGCCGGTTTTCAATCGCTGCTTTTTGTGCCTAAAGCTAATGATGATATCGATAGTGTTTTAGATAAGGTTTTGGAATATCAAATGAGTTTATTGATTGTTTTTACTTCACAAATCTCTACAAAATTAGTTAATGAATGTATGGAGCGCGGCATTACGGCCATTTTATTTAATCGCTATATTCCTTCCAGTAATACCAGTACAATTTGCTGCAATGATTTAATTTGCGGACGTTTGGTTGCCGCCGAGCTTTATAATTGTGGCTATCGTCACTTTTGTTTTGTTTCCGGCGATAATAAAGCATCTACGGTTATCGATCGTAAGCTGGGCTTTATGCTACAATTACAAGAGTATGGTATTAATGATTTTGCTGTTATCGAAAGCGGCGCCTTTAATTATGAGGCCGGCCTATTCGCCGGCGAGCAAATTTTAGCTTTAGATAAGCCTATTGATGCTTGTTTTTGCAGCTCGGATACCTTAGCTTTAGGGGTTTTGGATTATTTACGCCATAAGGGCAAAAAAAATATCCCCGAGGAGATAGGTTTGATTGGCTTTGATGATATACCCATGTCGCGGGCATTATCCTATGATTTAACTACAGTGCGCCAGCCTTGGGCTAAATTAATCGAAGCCACCATTGCCACCGTAAAAGAATATGCGGCCAATCCGGCCACCCAGCCGATTATTAAGATTATAGAAGGCAAATTGATTATTCGGGGTACTACCCGCAATATCAAAAAAGAGGAGGATTAACATGACTTTGCAGCAAGAATTAGCCGCTTTTAGTAAAAATTTACCAATAATTGATGTGCATGAACATATTATCAATGATCAATTACGCTTAATAAAATATCCCGATTATATAGCCTTAGCTATTGCCAATTATGTGCGAACTGCAGCTTGCGCTTCGGGAATTAGCGAAGAGGTTATCCTTTTTTTACAAGAAGATAATCCTTTATCGCAAAAATACCCACAATTTATCAAAGCCATGGCCGAAATTAATCATACTTATGTATTTAAGGCAATGGAAATTGCTTTTAAGCATATTTATGATATAGACTTATTGGCGGCCGATTTTATGGCTAATAATCAAAAGTATGCAGCCAAAAATAAGCCCGGTATTACCGAGCAAATTGCCAAGCAGTATCATATTAAAGCAGCCATTAATGATGTGTTTTTTCCAACTATGCAGCATACCGATTATCGGATGGGTAATGATATTTTAAAAAACTCGGCACGCTGCGATCGCTATATTATGGTGCAAAATTATGTACAGGATATCGAGCGAGAATTTAGCCAAAAATTGCCAACTTTAGCTTGCTTTATTGCCCAATTTAAGGCCTATTTAAAATTACAGGTGGAAAAATATGGTGCCCTGGCCATAAAAATCGGTGTGGCCTATGAAAGAAGCCTAAAATTTGAGGATAATGTGCAAGAAGAAGAGGCTAATGCTCTTTATTTGCAAATGTATGCCGCCTTGGCTAAAGGAGAGCAAATTGAGCAGATAACTAAATTAGAAGATTATCTGGCGCATCAAGTAATTAGCGAGGCGCAAAGCTATGGTTTAGTGGTGCAAATCCATACCGGTATTCATGAAGGCAATGGCAATATTTTAGAAAACTCGCATCCTTTGCTGTTAAATAATCTATTTGGCAAGTATCCGCAGCTAAAATTTGATGTTTTTCATATTGGCTATCCCTATGCCCGCGAAATTGGGGTTTTATTACGCACCTATCCCAATGTATATACCAATTTTTCCTGGGCCTATATTTTAGCACCGGAATATGCTAATGATATTTTAGAAGAATATATCGGCCTGGCACCCATCAATAAAATAAGTGTTTTTGGTGGTGATTTTATGCATATCGAGGGATCTATCGGCCAATTAATTATTATTCAGGATTTTTTAAGCAAGCGTTTGGCTAAAATGATTGAGCAGGAAAAGTTAACTATCAAGCAAGCTAAAATTATATTAGAAAAGCTATTCTATCAAAATGCGGCGCATCTTTATAATTTGCCAATTGATATGGATTAATTTTGCCGAGGGGCTTTTAAATGAATGCTAACTTTTTTCCACATCGATAAAGCCACCAAAAAGGCGCAAGCGGCTGCAGCGCTTTGGGCTAAAAATAGCCCGTTTACCCCTATGATCATGGCTAGGCTGATAAAAAATATCACCGGCAAAACTATCGAGTCCATTAGCATCAAAATCATTGATTCTTTGGGCTTTTCAAAGGCGCTTAAAAACATACTAACAATTAGATTAAACCAGTTAAATAAATATGATGGCGCATATAATAATAGGCCTGTAACTGCCATGTTTATCATTTTGCTATCACTATTATCGGCAAATAAGGATACTAAAAACTGCGGAAAAATTAGCATAAGGCTAAAAGATATGCCCGAAATAATTACCGAAATTAGGCATACTTTTTTAAAGGTTTCTCGTACGCGATCATAATTTTTGGCTCCAAAATTATAGCTTACAACCGGCTGGATACAACCGGCAACCCCCATTAATACCGGCAGCAAAAGCATTTCGATATAAGATATTATCGATATCGCCGCAACGCCGGTTGCGCCGGCTATCGATAACATAAGGGCATTGGTTAAAATAGCCATTACCGAGCCTGCTATGCTCTGAAAAAACTCCGAACTGCCATTATAGATAATCATTTTGATATCTTTAAGCGGGATTTTGGGTGTAGTAAATTTAAGCTCTAATTTTTTGCTGATAAAGGGGCTAATCGATAAAATAGAGCCTAAAACCATGCTTATCGTTGTAGCAAGTGCCGCAAAGGAAATATCAAACCCCAAATATACAATAAAGTACCAGTTAAGTATAATATTGATCAAAGCGGTCCATATATTTATCCAGGTGCTTTTATTTACTTTGCCGCAGATCAGCAAAAAATTATCAAAAGCAAAAAGCGGTGCAATTAAGGGGATAGCAGGAATCATCACCTTGATATAATCATAGGCCAGTGTGGCTAAATGGCTATCTTTAATCAGCAAAAAGATTATATCTTTAGCAAAGATAAATGCGGCAATGGTGATTACAATCCCAATACCAAAAATCATAATTGTGCTGGCCGAAAATACTCGGCAGGCCTCTTCTTGCTTGCCTTCGCCAAATAATACGCCAATTCTAATCCCGGCACCGCTGGCTACCATGCCTACCAACCCAAATACCATCATCATAATTGGCATTACTAAGTTTACCGCCGCCAGTGCCGAGCTGCCGATAAAATTGCCCATAAATATGCCGTCGATTACCATATTAATCGACCCTACTATCATCGTGATAATACCGGGGATGGCGAGCTTTGTGATAAGTTTGCTGATTGGCATTGTGCCATAATCGATAGTTGACATTTTAAGTATGCTCCTTCTTGCAAATAGCTGTTTTTTGTAGTATAATTTGATTATACAGTATAGAGTAGCTCTATATGCAAGAGGTTTTTTTATGTTTGAATATTATTTAAGCACTAATGAGTTTGCTAAAATTGTGAATGTGTCTAAGCATACCTTGTTTTATTATGATAAAGAAGGGGTTTTTTGCCCCGAAAAAAAGGATGATAATGGCTTTAGGTATTATTCTATGTTTCAGATAGAAACTTTTTTGGTAATTAAATCTTTAACCGAAATGGGGATTAGCCTGGCCGGGATTAAAGATTATTTGCAAAATCGTTCTGCCGAAAACTGCATGACGCTTTTAGACGAGCATCAAGCTATTTTGGAAGCAAAGATTAAAAGGCTGCAAAAAATTACCGAGTTGATTAAAGAAAAGCAAACCACAATTAGCGAATATTTTAAATATAAGCCGGATCAAGCTTATATTGCCTTTGAGCCGCAAGAAATATTATTTATAACCGCAAGTTCGGAGGATGATTATTATAGGCCATTTACCGAGCATTTAGCCAATGTTAGCGAAGTTGCGCTTAATTTGCCTTGTGCGGTGGGGCATATAATTAAAAATGAGGATTTTGCTAATAAAACTTATTTTGATTATTATTTTAGCAAAACCGATACCGAAGCCGCTTCTACCTTAATTAAGGTGGCCGGCAATTATTTAAGCTATTATCATACAAAGGGCTATTTTACTATTGATACAGCCTATGAACAATTATTAACCTATGCGCAGCAGCATCAATTAGAATTGGGTGATTATTTTTTTGAATTTATGGTTTTAGATGAATTGGCTGTAGAGGGGATCGAAAATTATGTGATTAAGCTATCAATTGCTATAAAGGATTAAGCTATTATCTATAGATAAGTTATTATAATTGATAAATAATTATAATAGAAAAGATATCTGTTTTTTAGGAATTTTTTGGCTAAAAATTATTGTTTTAGCTGTAAAAACATGTTATAATATAAATAGGGGTATTATGCTTATAATTAATATATGTTGATTTTTTATCAATGCAGGTTTAATGCAGGCTAATAGTTTATCTAAAAGGAGCCTAATTATGAATATTACTGCAGCCTTGATGTTGTTTTTTTTGCTGGCATTAATTTATATTTTAATTATCGAAGTTTTTACCATACTATTTCGCTTAACCGGCCTTACTTATGATAAAGCGCACTTTCAGGTAATATCTATGTTAACTAATAGTGGCTTTACCACCATCGATAGCGAGGCGATTACATCATCTAAAATTCGTCGTAAAATTGCTAAATTAACGATTATTTTTGGCTATTTATTTACGGTAATAATTATGTCGAGCGTGGTAAATATATTTTTATCGCTTAGCAATTCCGAACTAAGCCATATGTGGAGCTCGGCCATTGTAGTATTTATTGCGGCAGCCTTATTATTGATCATTAATAATTCTAATTTTGTTAAAAAATATGTGGATTATTATATAGGTAAGGTTGGCAAAAAAATGATGTATGGTAATCAATCTAATCCAATTATTTTATTGGATATTTATGGTGATAATGTAATGGCCGAGATTGGCCTAACCCAGGTGCCACCGGAGCTTGAATCGGTGATGCTTAAAAATTCCGGCCTGAAGGAAAAATATAAAATCCAATTGATTTTGATTAAGCGTGATGGGAAAACCAAAAGTATTTTAAGCGGCGACGAAACTTTTAAAACTAATGATGTTTTGGTAGTTTTTGGCGACTATAAAAATATTAAGGATTTGTTTCATACTTAAAATTGCCTAAAAAGGGATGAGGCTTAAATTTGGATATATATAATTAATTTAGCTTTTTATTGACTTTTTTCGACATACATGTTATAATTTGTTTTGTAAGAGGGAGTAGTTGGCATCAGATGGTAGCTGGTTTTTTGTGATAATTCACTTTGCTACCTAGATGTAATGCAATCGTCAATACGTTGAAAAACCGGTTGCATTATAAGTAACGAGACTTTTACCGTTTTTTGCGGTGGAGGTCTTTTTTGATTTTTTGGAGGTTAATATGATTTATTTACTATTGATTGTGGGTATGATTGCTTTAATTAAAGGTGCCGATTTATTTGTGGAGGGCAGCAGTAATATTGCCAAAAAGCTAAAAGTACCGGCGATAATCATTGGTTTAACTATTGTTTCGCTGGGGACAAGCCTGCCCGAGGCGGCCGTTAGTATTACTGCCTCTTTAAATGGCAGCAATGAGTTGGCTTTAAGCAATATCACCGGATCTAATATCTTTAATCTAATGATTGTGGCCGGGGTTTGTATAATTTTAAAGCCGGTAACTTTTTCGCCGCAAATAATAAAGCGAGATTTTCCGGTGGCGCTTGCTGCCGGGGTATTGCTTTTAGTATTTATCTTAGACGGCGTAGTGGGTAGGGTAGAGGCTGCTATATTTTTAGTGGCTTGTATCGTATATATTTTGGTATTAATTAAAGAGGCTAGTAAAAACCAGCGTAATAATCAAGAACCGATAGGCAAGGTAGCACCGGTTTGGCGCAGTTCGCTTTTGATTGTAGTAGGGGTTAGCGCCATTATTTTAGGTGGTGATTTGGTTGTTGATAGTGCGGTAGGCATTGCCCGTAACTTTGGCTTAAGCGAAACCATAATCGGCCTGACCATTGTGGCAATTGGCACCAGTTTGCCGGAATTGGTAACCAGCGTAGTGGCTGCTAAAAAGGGTGAAAGTGATTTGGCCATGGGTAATGCGGTAGGTTCTTGCATTCTAAATATATTATTTATTATGGGTGCCTCGTCCTTAATTTCGCCAATTATGGTAGCCTCTGATGCCTTATTCCATGTTGGCTTTATGCTGTTGTCGTCCGCTTTATTGTTTGCGACTATTCTTGTTCGCAAAACAGCCGGGCGCAAAGAAGGAGTGCTTTCGGTTTTGGTTTATGCCGCATATATGTTAATTGTAATGATGGGTCAATAATCGCATTATTAAAGTTTGACTCAATTTTTTACAAAAAATTGCGGGGGTATTGGCCTAGCTGGGTTTAGCTAAAGCTAACCCACAGCTATGCACGTAGCTAGTACTCAAAATCAAAGATTTTGGCACTAGCTCAGGGGGCAGAGCCCCCAAGGTCTAAAAAAAGGTTTTAAGCCAATATCAACAACAAATAAAAAGGGGCTGTAGCAAATAGAAAATCATTTGCTACAGCCCCTTTTTGGGTTTATAATATAAATATCAACTAAAGCTTTTAAGGTCTGCCGCCTAAATATGGCCAAGGATCGGTATGGCTGCCATTTGATCTTACCTCAAAATGTAAGTGATTGCCTGTGCTTTGGCCGGTTGTTCCTACATAACCAATTAAATCATAAGCTTGCACATAATCACCGGTTCTAAATACCGAAAATGCCGACATATGTGCATATAATGTCACTATCCCATTGCCAAATTCATCATTACCATGATCAATCATTACCGCATTGCCATAGCCGCCCATCCAATCACAATAAATTACTTCACCGGGGGCGGCGGCATAAATTTCTACCCCATTAGGTGCGCCCACGTCTACACCGGCATGTATACGCATATCACCGTAAATAGGATGCACACGCATCCCATACTCCGAGGTTATATCAGTTTCGTTAGCCGGCAAGGGCCACACCAAAAAACCGCCAAAATCTAAACGTGCCGTGCCGGAGGCCGCTTGAGCTTCCATAATTTCGCGGATTTTATCCTGCGCCATCGCATCAGCAGCATCCATTTCAGCTTGTACCGATAAGCTGGTAGCAATATCATTTTCGGCAGCAGCAATAGCTGCCGATTTTTCGGCCGAAACCGTGTCTAGCTCGGTTTTGCGAATTTCCTGCTCGGCCAATACTACCTGATGATCCGCTTCAGCTTGAATCATCTTGGCCATTTCGGCCTCGATAAAGGCCTTTTCTTCCGCTATCTGATCCATTGCCTCGCGATCCTGCACCAAAAGGCTTTCTACCCGATCATAAAGCGATAAAAATTCTTCAAAACTGCTGGCTTCAAAAAATACATCCATCATATCGATATCGCCATTCATATAAATGCTGCGTAAACGGCCTTCTAAATAAGTTTGCCGCTCCTCTAAACGAATTTGCGCATCGGCAATGGCAATAGCTGCATCCGCAATTTGCTGCTCTAATTCAATAATCGCCGCCTCGATTAACTCCATCTCGGCAATTAGGGTGTTTAACTGGGCATCTAATTCGGCAATCTCGGTTTGTAATTGATTAATATTTTGGGTTTGATTTATAATATTTTGCTGCGCCTCTTCGCGAATCGCGGCATTATTCTCCAGCTGTGCCCGTAATTCTTCCAATGTTTCCTCGGAAATGGCCGGCTGAGGGTTTAATAATAAAAGGCTGCCGCTAAATATTGTGATAATCACCAAAAACCAAACTATTTTTTTGCGCATATTAAACCTCCTATACATTTAAGAATTTGCCTAGGGATAAAATGCTGCCAAATATCCCCATCAAAATTCCGGCCCCTAAAGTAAAGATAGAAGTGGTAAACCATATGGTGCTAAAATCTAAGATTGTGATAAAGTTAACTGTGTTTAGCAGCCATTGTGTTGCATTTTGATAGCTTAGTAATACCAAGGATAAGGCCAAAACCGAACCGCTTAAGCCCAAAATCATCCCTTCCAAAAAGAATGGCCAGCGGATAAAGGCATTGGTAGCGCCTACCCATTTCATCACCATAATTTCCTTGCGGCGCGCTACTACCGTTAGGCGAATAGTCATTGCTACCAAAACTACTGCGGCTATGCCCAGCAAAACCATTACCGCTATGCCAATTTGACGCATAGTATCGGTTAAGGCAAATAGCATTTCCACACTGCGGCCGCCATAATTTACCGTTTCTATCTGGGGAATTTCGTCTACACTTTGGGCTATCGCCTCAACTGCATCGGTGCTGGAGGCCATAATCGAAAAAGCATCCGGCAAAGGATTAGAGCCTGCCGGCAAAGTATCCCGTAAATCAACCTCAAATACTTTTTCTAAATCGTCCAGGCCATCTTCTTTATCTATGTACTCAATTTCCACTACCCCTTCAATACCTTCGATACGGGTTTGGATGGCCGGATAATCTTCTTTTTCGGTATCTTCGCGAATATAGGCTAAAACCCTTACATCGCTTTCAAAATCGCGAGCATTGGCATCGATATTGATAATCATCAGCCAAAACATTGTGCATAAAAATAGGGCAATTGTTACAGTCATGATTGAGGCAAAAGTCATCCAACCATTGGCCCGCAAAGATTTAAAGGCTTGCGGAAAAATATAACGAAAACTTTTTATTTTCATAGCGACCACCCTCCTATATTATCGCTGATTAAGCGGCTGTTTTCTAAGGCCAGCACCCGCTTTTTAAGGCGATCAACAATAACTTTATCATGGGTGGCAATTAGCATGGTCATGCCATCTTTATTTAATTGCATAAATAAATCCATCAATTCATCGGATGTTTTAGGATCTAAATCGCCGGTAGGCTCATCAGCATATAGGATAAGCGGATTATTGATGATAGCCCTAGCTACAGCTACCCTTTGCTGCTCGCCGCCCGATAGATGAAGCACACTATCTTTTTCGCGTCCGTTTAGGCCTACTTTTTCGAGGATTTCCGGCACGCGGCGCTTAATTTCTGCCCAGGGGCGCTCTACCGCCTTTAGGGCAAAAGCTACATTATCAAAAACATTGCTGCGTTCCATCAACCTAAAATCCTGAAATATTACCCCGGTATTGCGCCTAAGCAAAATTGTATCGCGCCTGGATAAGCGGACAATCGAGCGGCCGGAAAGCAAAATTTGGCCACTGGAGGGTAATTCTTCTCTAAAAAGTAAGCGAATTAAAGTACTTTTACCGGCACCGCTTTTGCCGGTTAAAAAAACAAATTCGCCATGATTTATAGATAAGTTGATATCGCTAACACCAACTATGCCATTTTTATAAGTTTTGGATAAATTTACTGTTTGAATTAAGGGGCTAATCATAGATATACTTAACCTCACTTTTTTATATTTAACATGTTTTATTTCGACAATTTTATTAATTATCCTTGCAAATTAACATATAATTTAGTGATTAATAAATATTTGACTATTATTGCTTTTAGCTGTATAATTATTTTAGTAATAATTATTAATTAGGAGGGATTATATGCCTAAATATGAATTAACAAGCGATTTACTTACCGGGCATAGTTTAATTGACGGGCAGCATCTGGAGTTATTTAAGGCCATAAACAATTTAATGGAAGCCTGCGCAAGTGGTAAAGGGCGTACACAATTGGAAGCAACTTATATTTTTTTAAGGGATTATATAGCTAAGCATTTTGCTGATGAGGAAAGGCTGCAAAAGGCTGAGGGCTACCCTGATTATAGCCGTCATCATAATATCCATGAGGAGTATAAGAATTTTTTTGCTAAATCCGGCCGGGAATTATTGGCTAATGGTGCTACCGTAAAGGCCTTAGCCGATTTAAATATGGCTGTCGCCACCCTAATTAATCATGTGCGGCTTGAGGATAAAAAAGTAGCAGCATATATTAAAAGCAAATAATTGCAAATATTTTAAATATCTGTTCTTTTTTGGCAAAAAAGAACCAAAAAACTTTTGGGGCCATTGCAAATTAAACAATTATTTGCAATAGCCCCTTTAATTTATTCATTATCAATTAGCCGTTACTTTACTCGATATACCTTATGTATTATAACCTTATCTTTAATCAATTGACCAATAGTCGGTAATTGATTAATTTGCTTAATAATTTCCATACCTTCGATTACCTGGCCAAATGCCGGAAAACCATGGCCATCACCATGCCTTTTGCCACCAAAATTCAGCTCCGGTTCATCTTCTACACAGATAAAAAAGCCATCGTCTACCGAATCAACAGTTTCCATCCGTCCCATCGATATCGTGCCGGCTAAATGCTTAAGCCCGGTTTTAGTAGTAGGCTCTACCGAAATCTTGCCATAGGGCCCATTGTAAACAGCCTCTTCTGCTAGATGCGTATCAGGATTCAAATGGTTTTTTAAATGTTCCTCAAAACTAGCGGTGGTTAAGCCACCTTGCAAAACATGAATCTTTACATCATTATAAGGCTGATTATGATCTGTAGTGCTTCTAAAAAAAGTAGAACCGTCAAAATATCCCTCGTCCACATAGCGCATAAAATGAGTGGTGGTAATCGGTGCTTTTTCATCCTCTAATGCTAAAATCAAATTTCCAAGGGCGGTTTCCATACATATTTTAATCATTTTTATCCTCCTTTTTATATTATATTCGCTTGCTTAATATTATATATCATTATTGACAGTTTTTCAACATATTTATTAGTTAATTCTTTATGGCTTTGGCAGGTATTTTTTAATCTTGTAACGAAAATTATATAATATGTATATTAAAGCGATAAAAGGAGAATTTTTATGAAAATTACTTTTTGGGGTGCAGCCCGTACCGTAACCGGCTCTTGCTACTTGTTAGAACATAATAATTTACGCTTTTTGGTAGATTGCGGCATGTTTCAGGGTGGCAAAACCCTTAAAGAACGCAATTATGGCGAATTCCCCTTTGCCGCCAATGAAATCGATTTTGTATTGCTAACCCATGCCCATATCGATCATAGCGGCCTTTTGCCTAAATTAGTAAATCATGGTTTTAAAGGCCCAATTTATGCTACACAAGGTACTATCGATTTAGCAGCCATCATGCTGCCCGATAGCGGCCATATCCAAGAAATGGAAATTGAACGCAAAAACCGCAAATTAGCTCGCGCCGGCGAAACTTTATTAACCCCCATCTATACCTCGGATGATGCCTATGCTATGCAGCATATGTTTAAAGCCCATGATTATGGCGAGGCTTTTAATCCCGGGGGCGATCTTAAAATAGTATTTCAAGATGCCGGCCATATTTTAGGCTCGGCCTTTGTGGAAATCCATTATCAGGAAAATAATCAGGAGCAAAAACTGGTAATGAGCGGCGACTTTGGCCGCTATGATTCGGCAATTATCAAAGACCCCGCCCAAATTGCTAATGCCGATTATTTAGTGGTAGAATCCACCTATGGCAATCGAGTGCATAAAGGTAATATGGAAGAAAATATGCCCCAATTTGCCGAGCTTATCAATCGCACTTTGGCCATGGGCGGCAATGTAATTATCCCGGCCTTTGCCGTAGACCGTACCCAGGATATTTTGATGATGATCTTTTTAATGCAAAAAGAAGGCAAAATCGGCATGAATTCGGTTTATGTGGATAGCCCCTTAGCCGTAAAAGCCACCGAAATTTTTGCCAAACATCCCCAGTATT
The DNA here is from genome assembly GCA_964372025.1 of uncultured Peptococcaceae bacterium. Lineage (GTDB taxonomy): Bacteria > Bacillota > Dehalobacteriia > UBA4068 > UBA4068 > CAYJBP01. The sequence continues at coordinate 20,289 of CAYJPF010000032.1, forward strand.
TTGACGAAATGACTACCGCTTGCCATCAAAGCAGTGGCCGCATACCCTTTGTTTTGCCCAATTTAACCTATGTGCGTACAGCCGAGGAATCTATTCAATTAAATAAAAAAGCCGGCGGCGCCATTATTATTTCGGCCAGCGGTATGGCCGATGCCGGGCGCATTAAGCATCATCTTAAGCATAATTTATGGCGCAAAGAATCGGCGATTGTTTTTATTGGCTATCAGGCCGAGGGTACTTTAGGTCGTCGTTTAATCGAGGGCGAGCAAAAAGTAACCATTCATGGCGAGCAAATTGATGTAAGGGCTAATATTGTTAATATGGATGGCTTTTCGGCTCATGGCGATAAAGAGGAGATTTTAAGCTGGTTTAAGAAATTTAATCAATTGCCCAAAACCGTTTTTGTTACCCATGGCGAAGAGCAGGCATCCCTTGATTTTAGCGAGTATTTAGCAACCGAGCTTAAGGTGCATACCGAAGTGCCTCAACCTGGCCAAGTATTTGAGCTTACCACCGGCGATATCCCTCAATTGGTTGCCCAAAATACCGATTGGGGCAAAAAATTGCTTGATGAAAATATTCTGGCCAATATCAATACCGAGATTCAAAAACTGGCACTTGGCCATGATTATGAAAAGCTTATCCGTATCCACGAATTTTTGCAGCAATTAACTTAGCTGCCGGATATCAACACCTAAATTATAGCAACCGGAGGAATAGTTGTGGCCACTTCTCGCCCTACTAATCATATTAGCAGCCTATTTTATCGCGATTTGTATAAAGATAGCTTTAATATCCCCGCTTTACTTTTAAAATCATATAAACAAATCGGTTTAAGCGAGCATGAATTGGTAGTTTTGCTTAATCTTTTGCAAATTTATCATAAAATAGGCTATTTGGATATCAATGATATCAAAGAGCAATTTGCCATGGAAGAAATGGAGGCCAGAGCCTATATAGGCTCTTTGATTAGCAAAGATATTATCGCCTTAAAAGAAAGTAATCCCGATCATTATTCTTTAAATGGATTTTTTAATCATCTTTATGAACTATGGACGATTGAAAAGCGCAATAAACCCAAAAAGGCAGTAAAAGGCCAACCCCTAACTACCACCGCTATTAGCGAGAATAATTTGGCATATGGCCAGCTATATCGTAGTTTTGAGCAGGAATTGGGCAAAAGCCTTTCGCCTTTGGAAAACGAAAAAATCAGCCATTGGTTAAATAAAGATAATCAAAGCCCGGAATTGATTAGCGAAGCCTTAAAGCAGGCGGTTTTGCGTAGTAAACTTAGTTTTGCTTATATCGATAAAATTTTATTTAATTGGCGTAAAGAAAATATTAAAACCCTGGCCGATTTGCAAAGTAAAAAGCAAATTAATGAGCAAAGCCCCAGCCAAGTGCAGGCTAAACCTAAGCTAAAAGCGCATGAGCGCATTGCCGATACCTGGCTTAATCAAGATTAAGCGGAGAGTTTATGGATAGCAAATTAGAAAAAATAAATATCTCGCAAGAGAGTATTCAAAAATTTATTAAATTGCAAGACCTGGCCTTAAATGATAGCGAGCATTATAATTGCCCAATTTGCCGTGATAGCTCTTGGATTTTAACTGCAACCGGTGCTAGGCCTTGCGATTGTCGCAAGCAGGATATGCTTAATCAAAGCCGCAGGCAAATGGGGCTAAAGCCGGCCATGGATAATATGCGCTTTAATAATTTTAATTTAAGCTATTATGCGCCAGATCGTTTGGTGGATGGCCAAAGTTATCGTAAATTGGCCGAATTGGCTTTAAGATCGGCCAAAAGTTTTGTGGCCGCCTATATGCATAATGATATTAAGCAGGGCTTATTCTTTGAAGGCCATTTAGGCAGCGGCAAAACATTTTTGGCAGCGGCTATTGCCAATGAATTAATCGAGCATAAAAAGCCGGTTTTATTTATCGTGGTGCCGGAATTTTTGGAGCAATTGCGTTTTAGTTATCGCGAGCAAAATGACGATTATGATGAAGCGCAAATTATGCTAAATGCTATGCAAGCCCCGGTTTTATTCTTAGACGACTTAGGCGCGCATAATTCCAGCGCCTGGACAATTTCTAAATTATACACCCTGCTTAACCATCGTTTAAACTTAAATTTGCCCACAATAATTACCAGTAATTTGCAACCCAAGGCCCTAGGCTTGGAATTAGGCCAACGCACCGCCTCCCGCATTAAGGAGATGTGCCGTAGGCATTTGCTGCTGGTAGAGGAGGATATTCGCCTAAGGGCACATGGCCAAAATAGTGGCTGGTAGCAGGGATTAAATATATGGAGGCCTAAATGTTAGTAGCAGCAATTCAATATGATATCGATTTGCAATCGATTAAGCATAATTATCAAAAGGCCGAATATTATATCCGCGAGGCCTATAAGCAGGGTGCTAAGCTGGTGGTATTGCCGGAGTTATGGTCTTGCGGCTATCGTCTAAATCAGATTGAGCAAATAGCCGAAACAAGCCGTGATGCAGCTATATCTTTGCTTAGAGATTTGGCTAAGGAGTTAAATTTATTTATAGTAGGTGGCAGTATTTGCGAAAAAAAGGATCATAATTTTTATAATACTTGCATAAATATTAATAGCGAGGGTGAAATTGCGGCTAAATATCGCAAAGTGCATTTATACCCACATGGTTTTAATGAGGCCGCCTATTTTAAGGCCGGTAATGAATGGGTATTTAGCGAGTTTGCTGATATGCGGCTGGGTTCGATGATCTGTTATGATGTTTTTTTTCCGGAGTTTGCCCGCAATTTAAGCCTACGCGGGGCGGACTTATTAACATTACCGGGGCAATGGCCTGCTATAAAGCTTAATGAATGGCAGATGTTTTGCAAGGTAAGGGCAATAGAAAACCAGTGTTTTTTGATTGCCGCTAATTGTACGGATACATTAAAGCAGTTACCGCCAAAAGTATCGATGGGTGGTCATTCGATAATATTGGATCAAAGTGGTCATGTGCTGGCCGAGGCAGGTGAGGGCGAGCAAGTAATTTTGGCTGATTTAGATCTTGAGGCTTTGCGCAATTTACGATATGAGCGGGGCAGTTTAAATGATCGTCATCGTATTTTGGATGAGATTGATGATAGTCAATTTTAGGTTTTAAGCCGTAATACGGCTGCTAATAAAAGCTTGAGGAGGGGTTTTATGCAAAAACGGTATTTAGCAATAGGGATTGTTTTACTATTGATAATCATTCTTTTATTTAATGCCTGCCAGGGTGAAGAGCCTGAGATAAGCGAAGTTGAGCAGGAAGAAGCCTTAGCTGAGCAAGAAGCGGCGATACCGGAGCCTATGCCCGAGCCTGTGGTCCCTAGTTTTTGGATAGGGTATGTATTGGGTGATAATATTAATATTAGGCAAGCTGCTTCGACGGCGGCGGCTATAGCAGGGCAGGTAGAGAGTGGCAATATTTTGCAGGTATTAAACGAAGATATAATTACCGATGCTAATGGTGATAGTTGGTACGAGGTAAGGTATGATAATAAAACCGCCTATATTTATGCTGAGTTTTTGCAATTAGACGAGGCTAAAGAGGATGATATAGTATCGTATGGGGTGGTAACCGGAATAGATAGCATCTTAAATATTCGAGCAACCCCGGCGGTGGATGGGGAAAAGGTGGGCGAAGCGCAAAATGGTGATATATTAACAGTGGTGGAAGAAAACGCAGGTGATGGCACGTGGACGCAAGTAAACTATGCTAATCAAGCTGCGGCTTATGTAAAGAGCGATTATTTGCAAGTAAATAGCCAATCTTTAATAAGTTTAATTTTGCCTTAAAGTTTTACTCAATTTTTTTCAAAAAATTGCGGGGGCTTGGGGGCAGCGCCCCC
>CAYJPF010000033.1:0-23915 GCA_964372025.1 uncultured Peptococcaceae bacterium
AAATCTCTGATTTTGAGAACTAGCTACGGGGATTGCTGCGGGTTAGCTTTAGCTAAACCCAGCTTGGCCAATACCCCCGCAATTTTTTGTCAAAAAATTGAGTAAAACTTTTAAAAGGGGGCTGTCGCTTTTATTGCGACAGCCCCCTTTTTAGCTTTATTTATGGTAAATTATTATGACTATAACTGCTTAGCTCCATTACCCCATCATCATCAGGCTTATAAGTTAAAAATATCCTGGTAGTATCTACTTCTTTTGCATACCATACATACCTGGTAAAGGCTTCCTCCTCCTCATATAACTCCGGGGATATTCCAAAGAAATATTGATCGGTAATCTCCTGCAAGCTAAGATCCCTTAAATCAAATAATGAAACCGCCTCCATTGCATCATAGGCTATTCTTAATTCCGTAGTTGTTAACCTAGGAGCATCTGCTATAATCGGCTCGGGAGCAGGCTCGGGCTCGGGCTCGGGCTCGGGTTCAGGTGCAGGTGTAGGTGCAGCATCAGCTTCAGGCGCAGTAGCAGGTGCGCTATCCGCCGCCCCATCGCCTACAACTAAGGCTATATTATAGTCTATGGTAAAACTTTCGCCATTATAATTATAATCATAACTAGCCTGCAAAGTGCCGTTTAGCATCGCTGGGATTAACCAGTTTTCGCCTTCCTCTACATAAGGGGCATCGCCGTATAACCAATCATAATCATCCTCAATCGGGAAAAATGTATAATCATGAACATCCACATTAAAGGACATCAAAGACCAGCTACTATCGCTATCGACCGGACCATCCACATACATTTCAAAGAAGCTGCCAACTTCATCCGCTTCCAGATAAGCCCAGGCCTCGTACTCGCCCGAGATATCATTATTACCGCTATAATTGCTAATAGTAACCGTGCCATACCACACCGAAGGGAAGGTTAAAGTTTCGCTGGCTACAGTTTGCTCGCTGCCATAGCCCGGTGCTACAAAACCGGAATCGGCAGGCGCAGGGCCGGTGCCGGCATTAGCCTCGCTGCCGCTGGCAGTATCAGCCTCGGGTGTAGCTTCGGGTGCGGTTACAGCGCCATTATCGGTTGTAGCTGCGGCTACCGCTGCCCCCTCTTTGGTAAATACTATATCCATGCCCATATTTAAGATATTAGTTATAGTGATAGTACTGCTATCGATAATGCCCGGGAATTGGCTACCGGCTTGCGATAAGGTAAATGTATTGCCATCAATAGTATAGTTAGCACTAATCTCATCGCCATCAAGGATAAATAAGCAATCATCGCCACCTTGCAAATCAAGGCTAATGCCGCCGGCAAACATATCTTCGGGGGCAACCGACATCCCGGCCATAGTAAGCTGGGTTGCTTTCCATAAACCAATATGCGGCCCATCCTCGGAAGAGCCCGAAGATAAAGTTATTGCCAGCACAATGGCAATAACAGCCACCAGGCCTATGCCGATAAAAATAAAGGGCTTTTTAATTTTGGGCTTAGATGGCGCAGAAAAATTATTTTGAGCATATTGATTACCCTGCTGCGGCTGCGCATAAGATTGAGCCTGCCCCTGCCCCGGCGCAGTATAAGACTGCCCATAAGATTGAGCCTGCGGCTGCGCCTGCTCCGGCGCAGTATAAGATTGCCCATAAGATTGAGCCTGCGGCTGCGCCTGCTCCGGCGCAGTATAAGATTGCCCATAAGATTGAGCCTGCGGTTGCCCCTGTCCCGGCGCAGTATAAGATTGCCCATAGGATTGAGCCTGCGGTTGCGCCTGCCCCGATGCGGATGGCGCGCTATAACTGCCCCCCTGCATGCCGGACTGTTGATTAATTTCCGCTGAAAAATTTTGCTCCTGTTGAGCGGCGGCTACTGATGCTAGTTGTGCTCCGCAATTATTGCAGAATTTGGCATCGGCTGCTAATTCATGACCACATTTAGTACAGTTAATCATAATTGCCCTCCTTATATAATTCATTTTGTCAAGCACTACTCTTAGTGCTTATTTACCATCAAATAAGTTATTTTGGCAGATATATACATTATATCAAAATCTACTTAAAGTTACAACTATACAAAACTATAGGTTTTTGCTATTGTAATTTTGGCATAATAAAAAAACCACCCTTAAAGGTGGCCTTTTTATCATTATTTAACTTGGCTTGTTTTAGTTTTACTCGCTTATCGGCTGATTGGGCTCTTCGTCTTCGATTTCTTCAAAATCGTCGTCTTCATCGCCATTTACGAATACTACGGCTTCGCAAACCGGGCAGGTTACTTCGATTAAGTCGTCTTCGTATAGAATTGCCGAATCAAAGCATACTTGCTCATTGCATTTAGGGCACTCGATTTCCACATAGTCGTCTTCGAGATCCTCTAATTCGTCCTCTTCGTAAAAATCATCTTCTAAGTCGGCTAAATCGCTATCAATGCTTTCGATATATTCTTCTAAATCGTCTTGCTCCTCACGTAAGAAGGATACATACTCCACCATGTCCTGCATAACTGTTAACATTTCGGCAATAACTCTGCCTTCTTTGGATTCCTGCAAGTTTAAACCATCGGCCAAACCTTGCAAATAAGCCACCTTTTGCTCTAAATCCTTCATCATAATAACCCCCTTTTGAAGATAATTATATATTTAACAGGTTGCCCTGCTAAATGCCTTATACACGTTCTACATAATCGCCGGTTTTGGTATTTACTTTAATTTTGTCGCCTACATTGATAAAAAATGGTACCCTTACCACAGCCCCGGTTTCGGTTGTGGCCGGCTTATTGCCGCCGGAGGCTGTATCGCCTTTAATGCCGGGCTCGGTTTCTACCACTTCTAATTCTACGCTGCTGGGCAAATCCACACCGATAATTTCGCCTTTGAATTGCAAAATCGAAATTTGCATATTCTCTTTAAGATAATTAATCGAATCGGCCATTTGCTCATCGGTTAATAGGCTTTGCTCATAGTTTTCGGTATCCATAAATACATAGTATGTGCCATCATGGTATAAATATTCCATTTCCCGACGATCAAGATGCGCTTTGGGCAATTTTTCGCCGGCATTAAATGTGCGCTCTACAACAGAGCCGGTGCGCAGATTTTTCATCTTGGCTCTTACAAAGGCTGCCCCTTTGCCGGGCTTTACATGCTGAAAATCAACAACAACAAAAGCATCGCCGTCAATTTCTACCGAAACGCCTGTTTTAAAATCATTTGTTGAAATCAAAAAAATCGCCTCCAGATTATTAAACATAAATGAAGATGTTTAGATACATATCATAATTATTATAACATATAAATTAACTAATAACAATAAGCAAAAATAAAAAATTACTTATTAAATAATTCGGCTAATATTAACTAAGCCGCCGAGAAAAACTCTCGACGGCCTATAGCTAATTTAACGACGAATTTCTTTAATGCGGGCTGCTTTACCGGTAAGATTACGTAAATAATAAAGCTTAGCACGGCGCACTTTACCATGGCGCTTAACCACGATTTTATCCAAGCGGGGCGAATGTAGCGGGAAGGTTCTTTCCACGCCTACACCATAGGCTACTCGGCGTACAGTAAATGTTTCCCTAATGCCGCCGCCTTTGATTTTGATAACCACACCTTCAAATAGCTGAATACGCTCGCGAGTGCCCTCTACAACTTTTACATGCACTTGCACGGTATCGCCGGGGCGAAAGGCAGGGATATCTTGACGAATTTGTTCTTGCTCGATAGCATCGATAATATTGCTCATTTTTTTCATCCTTTCGACGGCCGTTCATATAGTGCTGCTTAGCAAACGCCATAGCGGACCGGCTCTAAAATACAATCTTAGATATTATATCATGAATAAAAAAAGAATGCAAGGATTATTCTAAAATATCCTAATAAAATTTATTATTTACTTAAACATGGAGGATATCGAACATGATTAAAGAATAAAACATATATAATAAAGCAGGCTATTTTAAGGAGGATGCTTATGGAAAAAATAATTGTTATAGGCGGTGGCATTGCTGCATTATCAGCAGCGCAAGCAGCTAGGGAAGTTTCAGAAACTGCACGTATCCATTTAATTTGTGCCGAAAAACGCTTGCCTTATTATCGGCTAAGAATTTGCGAACTTTTTTCTGGCTTAAGCGAACAAAAATTAATCATGCGCAATAATCAATGGTTTATTGATAATAATATCGAAATGGTTTGCGCTAGGGCTACCAGCATCGACGTAAATCAAAAACAAGTTAAATTTGATGATGGCAGCTATTTATTTTATGATAAACTAATCCTAGCCACCGGTGCCGAGGGCAATACGGTGGAAATTAAAGGCGCTAATCCTGCTATTTGCTATGCGGTGCGCAAAATTGCCGATATCGATAAAATTAAGGCTTTAAGCGGCCCGGTAGCCATTATTGGTGGTGGCGTTTTGGGCTTAGAGGCGGCTTGGCATTTATCTAAAGCCGGGCGGCCGGTAGTGATGATCGAACGTGACGAAATGCTGCTTAAGCGGCAATTGGATGAAGAATCATCCCGCTTTTTATTAAATATTACCGAAAAAGCAGGCCTTAGGGTTGCCTTAAACGGCTTTATCGATAGCTATGCCGATGATAAGCTTATTTTAAGTGATGGCCGCACCTTTGCTGCCGAAACTTTGATTTTTAGCATTGGCGTAAAGCCCAATATTGGCCTAGCCAAATCGGCCGGGCTGGAAACTAATCGGGGATTTATTGTTAATGATAAAATGCAAACCAATCAGCCCGATATTTATGCCTGCGGCGATTGCGCCGAATTAGATGGCGCTGTGCCCGGCTTATGGGCAATAGCGATGAATCAGGGCACTATTGCCGGCAAAAATGCTTTGGGCCAAGATAATAGCTATCTTGCCGAAACCCTGCCTTATACAGTACAGGCTATGGGCACTAAAATTTGGTCCAGCGGCAATAGCGGTGCCGATTGCTTATGTGTAAAAAGCAGCGTAGAAGGTAATTTAACCAAATTATTCTTCGATGCCGATAATTGCCTATGTTCGGCAATTTTAATTGGCGACATTGCTAAATCGATTGCTCTTAAAAAAGCAATCGGCCAAAAAATGGCTAAAGAAGAAGCGCAAGCTACTTTTTTATAATAACTTAAACTAATAAAGGAGTGTTGAAAATGGCAGCTTATGTTTGCGTAGTGTGTGGTTATATTTATGATCCGGAAGAAAATGGTGGCGTATCCTTTGCCGATTTAGCCGAAGATTGGGTTTGCCCATTATGCGGTGTAGGCAAGGACGAGTTTGAGGAGGAATAATATGTTAATCCCCTCTTTAGCACCGGGAATATACTGCATAAGCTCTATTGATTGGGATTTGCGGGAATTTCATGGTTATGCTACCGAGCGGGGTTCTAGCTATAATGCCTATTTAATTATCGATCAAAAGGTAGCCTTAATTGATACAGCTAAGGAGTATTTTGGCGATAGTTTATTAGCCAAGCTTAAAACCCTAATCGACCCTGCTAAAATTGACTATTTAATATCTTTGCATGTAGAGGCCGATCATAGCGGTGCTTTGCCCTTGATGGCAAAAGCTATACCCAATGCTAAGATTATTACCTCTGCACCGGCCGGTAAGCGCGGTTTAAGCCTGCATTATGGCGATTTAGATTATCAAACAGTAAAAACCGGTGATATTTTAAATTTAGGCGCGCGCAATTTGCATTTTGTGCAAACCACAATGGTCCATTGGCCGGATAATATGGTGGCTTATATGCCGGAGGAGGGCATTTTATTCTCTAGCGATGCCTTTGGCCAGCATTATGCTTCATCTTTCCGCTTTGATGACGAAGCGCCGCAAGGGCGCTTGATGGATCAGGCGGCCAAGTATTATGCTAATATTGTTTTGCCTTTTGGCGATCATGTTAAAAAGGCCTTGGCCGTGGTAAAAGAGCTTAATCCTAAAGTTTTGGCACCGGCGCATGGTATAATTTGGCGTGATAATCCGGCTAAAATTATTGCCAAATATGAGCAATGGGCGGATAATCAAGTTAGCGAAAAGGCAGTTATTGTCTTTGATACTATGTGGCAATCCACAGCTAAAATGGCCACCGCCATCAACGAGGCCTTTATTGCCCATGATATCGAAACCCATTATTTTAATTTGCAATATAATCATATTTCCGATATTATGGCCGAGGTTTTAGAGGCTAAGTATATTATAATTGGTTCGCCAACGATGCATAATCGGATTATGCCCAGCGTAGCAGCCTTTTTGGAATATATTATCGGCTTAGCACCCAAAAACCGTATTGGCCTGGCCTTTGGCTCTTATGGCTGGAGCGGCCAAAGCCCCGGCCTGGTAAACGCAGCTATCGAGGGTATGGGCTGGCAAACTTTAGGCGATCCGCAAAAAATTTGCTATATACCTACCCCCGATGATTTACAGGCGCTTTATCAGTATGTAGACCAAGCTTTGGCTAATCCAAAATAGAATTAGCTAATAATTTTATCACAAATCAAAAAGCCAACAATCACGCAATTAGCGATTGATTGTTGGCTTTTTTGGCGGCTTATTTTAAATTATTTTAATGATGCGGCCGCTATTATCGCAATTTATTATTAGTCACGAGTTGCCATATACTCCTGCCACTGCTCATTTTTAGCGGAATAATCTTGGCCGGCATAGGGTGTGCCATCTGTTTTAAGTACCCATTGGCCGGAGGATAGTTGATTGTATTTGCCTTTATGGTCAAGCAAATCAACCTCATCTGGGGTGCTTAAGTTATTAGAGCCATCTACCCCAAAAATGCGCCTATATTCTGCGGTATTTAATGGTTCGCTACCTCCATCATACTCATCCATCGGCTCCGGATAACCACTACCCTCATTATCCTCAATACTGCTTCGCTCGCGGGTAATATTATCATTAATAAATACCGCGCCGACTGTTGCGCCTTGGTCAATGGTGGCAATTTGGAAAATACTGCCCATAGGATAATAATATTTATACATATTGCTGTATTGATTGGTTTTAACAATTAGCGGAACTTGCTCTATACCTTGATAAACGCTAACTGTCATATCCTCATTGATAACAAAAAATACAGTATCATCATTAATATTAATGGTAGCTTCGGGATTAGTACCTGCCCCATCGATATCAAAAGCGGCGCTTTGCGGTTTAGCTGCCGATTGATACAAGGTATAAGGATTATTCCTTACACTTTCAATATGATAATTGGCAATTAAATTATCAATGGTATTAATGCTGATTTTATTTTCGGCATCAATTTGATAGCTAACCAGGGTATTGATTAGAGGATAATCAGCAGTATCTGTGCTGCCGTTTATCGATTTTACCTGCCAAATATCATTATGCCCATTCTCCAAAATCAGCCCCATCATATGATGATCAAGGGTAAGTAGCGATCCGCTTGTAATTTCGCTATTATAATGGATATAGCCATATTGCAAATCCTGCTCGCTAATATCGCTGCCCTGCCAGGGGATAAGGCTGCCTTTAAGGCGATTATAATTTTGGCTATCATGGGGGTAGAATGTCCAGCCATAGGTTTGATTGCTTATAATCGCTGTATTAGCGCCATCATCCCAGATAATAGTGCCCTCCGGGCTAATTGTGCCGATGCTTAAATTAAGATCGGAAAGCATTTGGCCACTGGATAAAATCTCGCTATAGGCAGGCTGGCCACTGGGATTGATTTTGTTAATCGTGAGCAAAGTGGTAATGCTGGGTGTGGTAAATCTATCATCATCAGGATCGAAAAGCACGGTAACCAGGCGGCCATTATTGGCTTGGGTTAAAACTGCATCCGTTTCGACAAAGCGCCAAGTACCCTCTACTTCCTCGCCATCAAAGGTAGCTGTGCCCACAATTAAATCGCTGCTAACCGGGCTGCCGCTATAATCAACCACCATATCCGCCACCTCTAAAACAGGGCGCTCTTTATCAAGCGGGGTTAAAAGGCCATTAAGCATAAAATCATGATAATTATGGCTGCTTACCTTAATCATTACCGTCATCGGTTGGGGGCGGCTGATATCATCGATAAAGCCAAAATTAAGCATGGTATCCGCACCCCTGCCGCTAATATCGGTAATGCCCAATTCATTGCTGCCATTAACTTGGGTTTGCTGCCAGCTTAATTCGGCATCCAGCAAGCCCGACCATGGTAAAAGCGGCACGGAAACCCTTTCGCCAAAACCGGCGCCGGCACTAAAATCGGTATTGCCGCTATAATCGGTTTTGCTGATATTTACCGTGGTGCTGGTGGTATTGGCGGCTAAACTATAATTTAAGCCTATATCATTTACCACTACGGCCACTGTTTTATTATTGCCAACATTTTCATCATCTAAGCTGCCGGTGGCGATAACCCCTGCCCCAATAGCAGGAAGCGGAGCTGCCTCATTAAAGGTAATAGTATCTATTTCCACCGCTAAATTGCCCAAAACATATTCACGATCGACGGCGCTGACAGCGGCTATGCTTAAGGCTTTAGGAGTAATAGTAGCCGGCATCATCAGCTCGCTATTAGTTAGGGTATAATTAGCCAAATCTTGCTCCGCACCGCTTAGGGCAAACTGAACAGGCACTTGGCCGCTATGAACATCGGCCAGGCTATAATCGCCGATAGTCATATCCAGCCAAACACTATCATTAGCCAAAACGCCATCTAAAACTAATTCGCCGCTAAAATCGGTAACTGCTACTGTGCCATCATAGGCTTTTGTGGTACTTAAATCGCCAATTTCGGCGGTTAACTCTTTAGGGGTTATAGTAAGATTATAGCTGCGGCTGCCGCCTATGGTTTGATTGCCCTCCGGGGCAGTGGCGGTTATCACGGTAGTGCCTACACTTACAATTAAAATTTCGCCATCTTCATTTACTTGGGCAATATCAGTATTGCTGCTGCTGTATACAGGTATGGTTTGATCGCCGCTTAAAGGATTGATAAAGCCTTCTTCGCCATAAACAAGGCTAACATCGCTTTCGGCAAATTGCAATACCTGCCAAGGATATTGCACCAATACCGATTGACGAATAAAGGGGCTGCTATAATCGGTATCGTTTGGATTGATTTGCTCATTGAATACATACATATTAAGTATATCTTGATGCTGGGCATCCCAAATTTGGGGCAGGGTAAAGGTGATTAGCCCTTCGCTTGCGGTTATATTCTGCACTTTGCTATAATAAAGGATTTCGTCTTCGGCGCCTAAGAGCATGATCGAGATATATTCATTAGCCCCTGCTATAGCTCCGCTATACTTAAATTCGGCTAAATCGTCGATGATCACAAAATCGCTAACCGCAAAATTAGCACGCTTGCTATCGAGCAAGGTAGGATACCAAATACGGCCGCTAATGCTACCGCCTAAATCGGTATGGGTGGCTTCCGGGTTTGCAATAGTGCCTACTTTGCCTTCTTGATCATAATTTCTAAAGACAACATTATGAGGGTTGATATTAAATACCGGGCGAGTGGTAGCGCCCTCGTATAAATCGGTATTGCTACCGATTAAGGCAGCGGCTTCTGCCTCGCTTAAATAGCGATAATCGCCGCTAATAGTGGCTTGTTCGGCAATGCCCAACTCGCTTAAAGCGGGATAATTATTATCGGTACTAATCGCCAAATATTGATTATTAAGCATTACCAATTGATCTTCCATCATCAAGCTATCGCCATATAGGTTGTAGAGCCCCTGCCCATCTACACTGCGATAATCCATACCCTTAAAGCCGGGCATGATATTGATTAAACCGCGAGTTAAAAGCGGCGGGGCTTCGCTTACTATGATTTGGGCTGTATTCTGACCGGTAAATGAACTAAGCTCACTACCACTTGCCTGAAAATATTGTGCCGCGGTATGGCCGGGAAAAAGCGGCTGGGTTAAAGTAATCCCTGCGCTGCTGCGAATATCAGCACCGATGGCTAATTCAATCGGCTGGGTAAATTCTAGGGCCGGTACTTGGGATGAGCCCATTCCGCTCGTTATAGGATTAATATGAATACCGCCATTCACATTTAAAATGCTGTTTTCTACATAAAGGCCGTGGCCTTTCATTGCTTTACCGCCGACATTATCAGGAGTAGTGCCAACCATATTATCTATAACTGCGGTGTCATCAAAATCGCTGCCTTTAGCTGTAATATTGCTATCATAAATATAAATCATGCCTTTAGCTTCAAAAGCATTAATTACATGATGTTGTAGGTTGCTAGACGTATAGCGATGGCCCGCATAGGTTTCTCCGGGATCGGCTTCGATAGTGCTATTTTTGATAATTATAGAGCTTTGGCTATAAATATGATACCGGCTCAACAAGCTTTTTGTTTTTAAATTAAGATTGTCAATAATCAAGGATTTATAGCTGGTTATTAATGCCTCACCTATACTGGATTCATCATTAATATACAATATATCATCTTCGGATCCGGAGGAGGTAAAGGTAAGATAGCTTGGTGATTCAAAGATACTTTCACTCAATGCCCCAATGGTAGTGATCGTATTTAAGCCGCTGATATTTACAGTTAAATCGGAATAGGTGCTGAATGCCGGATATATGCCACCGATATGTTCTTTAAGCTTAATTTCGGCATTATGCAAGGTTAAAACTTTTTTATCGGCCGAAAGATGTAAATTATAATTATCGGCATTGGCGCCTTCGGTTTTAAGGATACTACGGCTATCCGGCACATCTTCCAGCAAATAATAGGTATCGGCTAAAAGTTCTTGCTCGAAATAGCGCACAGCACGAGTAATTTGTGAGGGAAAACTAAGATTAATATTATTGTAGTTGTGAAGATAACTGTAACTAGCAACAGGTATTATTCGCGAAACACCATCAAAAGACACCTCGATTTGGGCTAAAGTTCCTTGCGGAGGCAAAAAAAGCGGGTTGGAGTTAAATATTACACCTATTGATTGGCCTTTAATTTGAGAGGATAGGGAAATTGCCGGGGCATTTATACCATAATCGCCTGCAATATTTAAATTACCGGCACCGCTAATGGTTATTGCATTTTTACTTTCTATCGGGGTATGGCTTAAATCAGTATCTATAAGGCTATTGCTGCCGCTTAAAATAATATCTAAATCGCCATCAGTAACTTGCAGAATATCTTGGCTAAAATTATCATTTAAGTTTAAATTATTTAAATAAAGCTTAGGAAAGCCGTTTTCGACTTGATAATAAACATTATAATTATCGGCCGAAGTTACAGTTGCTTGCCCTTTAAGATTAAATCTATAATATTGGCCTGTTTCAAGTATAGTATTGGCTATTTTTACTTGGGTGCCGCTAACCATATTAATGAATACATGATTATTGTTAAATTGATAAGTGGCCAAATCGCTTACGCCGGTGTTTAAGGTAATATCACCAACATGAGTTGCCGTATCGGAATATCTAATTTCGGCCTCGATATCCGGGCCGGTTTCAATTTGTGGCGCTAGGGCAAAAGCTTGTTGCCTTGCGGGTGATGTGCCACCCATAACATATGTTTTTCCACCGCTGATGATGCCGGCTATACCGGCTTCGGCCGCTATGCCATAACCGGCTACGGCTTCGGGATGCTGAACATTGCCCCCACTAACAAGCAAAGTGCCGCCGCTTATATAAGCCGCACCATTAATGCCATTGCCGCCCTTACCTAAGGCAGTAAACGCACCATCACCGGCAACAATCCTAACCAAGCCACCGTTTATATAAGCGGTATGTAAAACACCATGCCCACCATGCCCGCTTTGGCTGTCTTGGGCTTCGCCGCCAAACAATAATACCTCGCCACCATTTACGGTAAGATTAGCTACAGCAGATCCGCCATTTCTACCCAGAGCATTGGTACTGCCACCACGTACCTCAACCTGGCCGCCATTAACGGTTAAGTTGCCATCTATGCCCAAGCCGGCATTATAGTTGCTGCCGGTATATGCAACATCGCGAACCGTTACATTCAGCTTGTCCTCTTCCACCACCACATTGGATTTAATGCCAATGCCATTGCCGGTGTGGGTACTTACCGATAAATCGCCACCTGCCAATACTACAGCACTTTGTGCCGAGCCGGTATTGATTATACCGTTTGCACCAAGCAGCCTGGTATCAGTTTGGATAATTACATTACCATTTGCTAAAATAGCATTATTGTTAGTGCTAGTTAGCTCTAAGCTGCCATCGCCGGTTATGGTAATATTATTGCCTTGAACAATTGCCCCAACCTCACTGACTAGCTCACAATTTCCCACAACTTCAATAATTAAATGGTCTTCATTAGAAGCAAACACGGGTGGATAACCCGGTATATAACCATTAAAAAATTCCATCATATTAAGCAGGGTAATAGTTGTATTATCCTTGCTAATATAAAAATCAGCATTTTCTTTGTCCGTTACCCTAAGTGTACCATTACCAAGTCTGTCGCTTTCTTCATCGGTAATTTCAATAAAATAGTATGCACCGCCAACCAATGCTATATCACCAAAAAAGTAAATTCCTTTACCATCTTTTTGTGACATATCATAATTAGGAACATCAAGCGCCAGAGCATTGCTGGGGGTTAAGCCTATAGCCACAAGCAGCAAACAGACAATCAAAAAAGCCAGATTATGATTTTTTTTCATAATTTTTTACTCCTAATATAAAAATTGTATTTTTTTAAAATACGTTTAGCAATTAATAGCCGCATTTACTTGGCCTATAAAAAACAACTTTCGCCCAAAAATTCTTGCAAAATGGAGTTTTTAGGTATGCATTCGGTTTGAGCCGGCTTAAAATACTGAATAAAGCGCAGCAAGCGCCTGGCTTCGATATAGGCCGGCATATCGGGGCTGATTTTTTGCAATTCTTCCTCCAAAGCAGGGCGCAGCACGGCAATTTCGTATACCAGCGCCGAGTTGAAGAAATAATCGGCCTCCTCCTGATAAGGAAAAATATTGCGATGCTCGCCACGACGCACCAGCTCCCAATGCTCTAAAGTATTGGCCGGTGTTTGGCCTCTAAACTTCATATCACGCGCCATACGCCTTAGCAGGCGATTATCGGATGTAGCAATCGGATTATATTCATCTAAGTTAAGTTGCGTTAATGCCGATACAAAAATTTTGCGCTTTTTGCTCTTGGGTATCGATTGGGTAATACTTTCGTTAAGGGCATGAATGCCCTCGACAATGATGATTTGATTTTCGCCCAAACGGCAAACTTTACCCTCGGGCGCCCGTTTGCCGGCTATAAAATCATAACGCGGCAATACCACTTCCTGGCCGGCAATCAAGGCGGCCAGCTGGCGATTAAATAAATCAAGCTCCATGGCGGCTACCCCTTCATAATCGGGCTTGCCATCAGCATCCAGCGGGGTTTTATCGCGATCATGAAAATAGTCGTCCATCGATATCGATATCGGCTTAATGCCCAAAGCTTGCAATTGAATTTCTAAGCGCCTGGTAAATGTGGTTTTACCCGAAGAGGATGGCCCGGCAATCAAAACCAAACGCACCTGCGGATAATTAGCATAAATAGCATCGGCAATTAGGCTTAATTTACGCTCTTGCATAACCTCGGAAATTAAAACAAGCTCGGAAAACTTATTATTTTCTACCCGCTTATTTAAGTCGCTAATGGTGGATATGCCTTGAATTTGCAACCATTTATGATGTTCGTTTAAAGTATCCTGCATGCCATAGGGCACTTTATAACTGCGCCTTTCTGCAATACCCATAAAATTGCGCGGCGGCAAATTTAGCACAAAACCTTGATCAAAGGCCTGTAAACTAAAATTATTAAGCAAGGCGGTATTTTTAATCATGCGGCCAAAAAAGTATTCGCTAACTTTAACTTTATCGGTACTAATTGTATATAAATTTAGCTGCGAATTTTTGCGCAAGGCCAGCAAATCGGCCTTATCTTTTTTGCCCTCGGCCAAAAAGAAGTTTACCGCATCATCTTTGGCAATTTGGCTTAAAGTAATCGGCAAGCCCTGAGCTACCAATTCCTGCATCCGCTTTTCGATAGCAACAACTATGCTTTCATCAACTTTATCTTGGCCTTCAATCAAACAATACATGCCCTGCTCTAAAGAGTGGCTAACCCATAATTGCCAATTAGGTTGCAGCTCTTTTAAGGCTACCAATAGCAAAAACAGCAGGCCACGCTTATAAATTCGATAACCGCTGCCCGAACGATAATCCAGCCAAATAATCTCGCTATCGATATGTAAATGATAATCCAATTCCTGCAAAACCCCATTAACAATAGCCGCTAGCGGATGCGGATCGCGCTTAGGCATTAAGGCTGCTATTTCGGCCAAGCTAAGGCCGCGAGCAGCTGTAAATTTTTGCCCCTGATCATAAGTGATGGTAATATTATCCATAAAATTTACCCCCTTGTAAATAAAATAGTATTTATGCTATAATTTTGCCATAAAAAATTATTGGCCGTTCTTTGGCCGAGTATTTCCGGCGATTAAATAAAGCTATACGCTAATCACTTTGTAATTATTGTATCATATTATATGGTTTTTGTAAATACAATCGGGGCTTTGTTCTTGCCAATAGCTTTAGATTGATTTTTTTTAATATATCCCTTGACAAAAATCTATACTTGCTATAAACTATACATATATATTGATTTTAAAGTGGTGATTATATGAATGCAGAGCATATTAAACAGGCTTTAATTTTTAAGGCTTTTTGCGATGAAAAACGCTTGCTTATTATGGAGCTATTGCGTGATGGTCAAAAATGCGCTTGTGTAATAAGCGATTTAACAGGTATTAAGCAATCCGCCCTATCCTATCACATGAAAATACTGCTGGAATCGGGCATTGTGGAAAGTGCTCAGGATGGCAAGTGGATTAATTATTGGCTTAGTCCCCAAGGCGGCGCTTATGCGGCCGAGCTTTTGCAAGCCATCATCACCCCTAACTTAAAGCAAGTTGATAATGCTTTTTACCTAGCAAAGCTAGAAAAACCGCCGGCTTGATCGTATTGGCTTGGCGGTTTTTTAAATTTTTTATGATTTTATAATTAAAACTATTGTAATATATTAATTTTTTTGATATAATTAAGTTTGGGTTATTATTTAGCATTTAATATTTAAGCTTGCGTTTAGCTCTATTAAGGAGGTTATGATATGCCAATTTGGCTGGCAGCATTAATACTATTAATCCTTTTGGCTGCAATTGTTTTTTTAGGTATTAACCTAAAAAAAATGAAAAACAAAACACCGTTTATGATTTTATTTGTTGTACTACTATTATTGATGGCCGTTGCTATCGTTTATTTAAGCCTTAGCTTCCTCTTTATTTTTGCCATCTAAAAAAAATATAAAAAAACACTTGCAATCGGTTACAATTTGTGATAAAATCATATCATGAAACAGTTAACCGTTACCAAATATCGGCTTGTCACATTAAAAGGCCGGGCGGTATATACTGTAATAAGCCTGCTTTTGGCAGTCTAATTATGTATATTATTTACAAAAGGATGTGTTTTTATGAAATTTGCATTAATCAAAACAAGTTTATTTTTAAAGGTGGCAGTAGCTATTTTGCTGACCGGTGCCATTATGTTTATGGCAAACAATGCGGCTTTTGCAATTGATATCCCTGCTAAAACCCAATCACAAACCGGGGTTACCGTATTTACCAATGGCAAAGCCACCATCGATGCCTCTAATACTGCCGAAGGTTATATTATGATTAAATATACCGGCGGCAAGGATATTAAAATTAAGGTTCAAATCATCAAAAGCGGTGGCGAAACTTATTCTTATGATTTAAACAATGATGGCCGCTTCGAAAGTTTTCCGATTAGCCAAGGCAATGGCAGCTATACAATTGGGGTTTACGAAAATATCAGCGGCAGCAAATATGCAACAGCCCATACTGCAGCCGTAACTGTAAGCTTGCGCCATAACTTTTTGCCTTTTCTTTATTCCAATCAATTTGTAAATTATGATGCCGCCCCCAATACCAGAGCCAAAGCTGCCGAGCTTATCAGCGGCAAAAGCACTGATATGGAAAGGTTGCAGGCAGTTTACTATTATGTTATCAAAAACTTTACCTACGACAATGCTTTAGCAACTGCCGTAACCAATGGCCTAACCGGCTATCTACCTGACTTAGATTCTGTTTTGGCCTCTCAAAAAGGCATTTGCTTCGACTATGCAGCGCTAATGGCCGGTATGCTGCGCTCGCAGAATATCCCCTGCCAATTGGTGGTAGGTTATGCCGGCACTGTGTATCATGCTTGGATTAATGTTTATATTGCCAATGTTGGCTGGGTAGACCAGGCCGTTTACTTTGATGGCCAAAACTGGAGCTTAATGGATCCCACTTTTGCTTCCAGCGGTGGCAATTCGGCCGAAATTCAGCAATATATTGGCACCGGCAGCAATTATAGCATGAAATACGTCTATTAATTTGATACACTCTTAGCCAGTGGGCGCCTACGGGCGCCCGTTTTCCTAATTTAGATAACAAAAGATAACCGGCAAGCCTATGGCCTATGGTTATCTTTTTTTATGGTTTTATTGATAGCCGCAAGCCGGGTAATGAATGGCGGCCGGTGATAGGTTTGGTTAGCGTAAAAGGACTCGATGGGTTCAAGTCCTTTTACGTTAGCGTAAAAAAAACTTGAACCAAAACGGTTCAAGTTTTTTTAGGCTATTATAAGTCATTTTCTGCAAAAACAGGTTTGGTCATCGGATTAAATTCGATAATATCCAAACGATTTAATTGTAGCCCTTTAGGACGGAATTGATTATTTATCTGATTAAAAATATCATGCTCTAGCTCTGCTTTTAATTCGCTTAGCTTGCTTAATGGATGCGGGCGAGCAATGGTTGCGGCTATTATTGCCTCGCTTAATAATTGAGTTAAATGATCAATTAATACGCTAAGTTGCCAAAAATTTTGCCCCAAAACCATCTCGCGCATGAAAATAGTTGGGTTGATTATCTGCATCTCAAAATTGCCCTTTAATTGCAATTGCTGTAAACCTAAATCAGGATCGCGCAATAATAAAGGAGCAATATTGCTAAATGGACAGTTTTTAAATGGCGCCAAATTTATATAGTAAAGCTTAGCCGGATATAACCAATCACAATCTTTAGCAGGCTTTAATTGGGGTATTTTACCATCTTCTAATTGATAGGCTCCGGGCATAAAAACCGTAAGCAGCTGATCATTAGCAACCACCGCCGCCGCCTGATCATCAATTACCGCCAAACGCATGCCCATTACCAAACCTTGCTTAATTTGGCTGTTTTGCCTTAATAATTCACTATCATTCATAGGCGGGTTTTCTACCCAACGGCTTTTTAGCCAATGCTTTTTTACAAAATTCATAATCTTCCCCTTGGCTATTTTTCGACAGGTTCTGTAATATTTATGTATAATTCTCCAAAAAAATATGTTAAAAAAATTTTAAGCTAGGCTAACTGCTAATTAGCGTTTTATTGCTAAAATTTAAGGCTTAGGCTATTGACATTTTACAATTAAGCTAAGCAGGCAATATTATTTTTTTTGCCGATTTTCGGGATTTTAGGAATTTTTATACCCTTTTTTTCCACAGATCTATTAATTATGCATCAATAGCGTTTAGCTGGTGTTTTGAAAACAAATCACAAAAAAGCAAGTTTTCTTAACAAGTTATCAACATTTTATATGCAAGGCAATGTATAATTATTCATAGGCTTTTTAGCTTGAATTATGCTAAAATAGAGCTAAAAATTTATGTTTACGGCCATTAATTTAAGAGCCGAATTATAAGCTTTATATTCCATTTTTCAACTAATCTTCATAGCTTTGGCGGGGTGCATCGCCCCATAATTTTTCCAGGCTATAATATTCCCTTTCTTCTTGCTGGAAGATATGAACAATCACCGCGCTTAAATCCAGCAAAATCCAGCGGCCTTCATTATAGCCTTCCATGCGGCCGGCATTAATGCCCTGCTCTTTTAAATCTTCGGCAATGCCGTCGGCAATAGCTTGCGCCTGACGATTATTTTTAGCAGTCATAATCAAAAAATAATCGCCAATTAAGGATAAATCCTTTAAATCTAGGCTAATAATTTGCTCGGCCTTCTTCTCTTTGGCGGAATTTACACATTGCAGCAATAATTCTTGGTTTTCCATAATAATCTCCTTATTATTCAATTGATGTTAATTCGCATTTGCCGATAAACCTGCAGCGATTTGGGATGTATTGGTCGGTTTTTAGCCTTCAAAAACTCAAAGCCATCGGCCAAAATTAAAATGATGGTTTGGTTTAAATCAATAGCGGCAGTTTGCCTAATCAGCTCAAGCCCTGCAAAATCGCTGCGCCCCGGCTCGATACTATCGGCGATAAAGACAATTTTAGCCAAATCGCTCATCTTAATATCAGGTATAGTATGATAGCTAATTGCCGCCAAAATTTCGCTATCTTTTATGCCCCAGCTAAGCTCGGCCAGCTTAGCGCCCAAGGGGGCATGGAGGATAAGCGGGCTTAATAAATCATCAGCGCTGATGGGCAAATTATAAAGCTTGGCCTGCTCAATAAGTTGCGACGGCTGCAAATCTCGGGCAATATCATGCAATAAGCCGGCTAATCTTGCCTTATCAATATCGCAATTGTAAATCTTGGCCAAATCGGCGGCCGCTTGCGCCACCCCCAAACTATGCCGATATCGGGCAGGGCTAAGCTGCTCTTGCAGGCGCTTTTGCCAAGCCTGCCATTGCTCTTGGCTATAGCTCATTTGGCCTTCACCTGCCGATATAGGCCTTGCTTAAGAATATAATTTTCCACCGATTCGGGCAATAAATACTTAATCGGTTGGCTGTTTTGAATACGCTGCCGAATATCGGTAGAGGATATGCTTAAAGCCGGTACCTGCATTAATTTAATTTTATCCTTAAAATTAGGCGGCCAATCGCTAAGCTCTGCTAATTGATAACCGGGGCGGGTAGCTGCGATAAAGTTGCATAGGCCAAATAATTGCTCGGCATTATTCCAGGTAAAAATTTGCCTAATCGCATCGGCGCCGGTGATAAAATACAGCTGGCAATCGGCACCATACTCCTCTTTAAAGCGGCATAAAGTATCATAAGTATAAGATAGACCTTCGCGCTCTAATTCCAAGCGCGAAAGCTGAAAATAGGGATTACTAACCGTGGCCAAAAAAGTCATCATATAACGATGCTCGCTGTATTTGGCCTCGATTTCCTTATGCGGCGGGCGGCCTGCCGGCACAAAAATTACCGTATCTAAGTTAAACTTGGCACGGGCAATCTCGGCCGTTACCAGGTGCCCGTAGTGGATAGGATCGAATGTGCCGCCCATAATCCCAATTTTTAAAGGCTGTTTGCATTTATCCATAGCAAAAATTTACTCCGCAAAATCTAATAGCTTTATTCGGCATACTCAAATTCATTGCCGGCAATATTTACCGTATCGCCCAGGCTTACCCCGGCCGTTTTGAGAGCATCTTCTAAGCCCATCTTGATAAAAATACGCTGCATTCTTAAAACAGCAGCCTCATTATTTAGGTCGGTCATTTCCACCAATTTGATTACACGGCTGCCTTTTACATGCCAAGTGCCGCTATCATCCCTTTCGATAATAAAGGGATCTTCGGCCTCTACAATGGTATGCTTTACCTCGTCTTCTTGCTTATTGAGAATAATCGGCGGCGCTTCTTGCAATAGTTGATGAATACGCCATAATAATTCCTGTAAGCCTTGGCCATTTAAGGCCGAAATAGCCATAATCTCATAATCTTGGCCCAGATGCGCCTTTAAGGCGGCCAAATTGGCCTCGGCTTCGGGCATATCCATTTTATTAGCCACCACCAAAAGCGGACGGCTGGTAAAATCTTCCCGATAAATGCGCAATTCCTCTTGGATAATCGCAAAATCTTTTTCCGGGCTGCGCTCTTCGTCAAAGGGGTTCATATCCAGCAAATGCACCAATACCCGGCAACGCTCGGCATGACGCAAAAAGCGATGCCCCAAGCCAATGCCGGTGGCCGCCCCTTCGATTAAGCCCGGCAAATCGGCCATCACAAAATCGGCCTCATCGCTTAGGCGCACCAAGCCTAAATTAGGCTCTAAGGTGGTAAAAGGATAATTGGCTATCTTAGGATTAGCGGCCGATACCTTGGATATCAAAGTAGATTTACCGGCATTGGGCATGCCGATTAGGCCTACATCGGCCAGCAATTTTAATTCGAGAATTAGCCAGCGCTCTTCGCCGGGCTCGCCTTTTTCGGCAAATTCGGGGGCTTTATTGCGCCCCGAAGAAAAATGACTATTGCCAAAACCGCCACGACCGCCTTGAGCCACGATAATCTCCTGATCTTCGCTGATAATATCGGCCAAAACACGGCCTTCTTCATCACGGATAACCGTGCCCAAAGGCACTTTTAGGCGCAAATCCTCGGCATTGCCGCCGGTCATATTTTTGGCGCCGCCATTATCGCCCTTTTGGCCTTTATAGTGGCGGCGATACTTAAAATCGACCAAGGTGCGCAAATTAGAATCGCCACAAAAGATGATATGGCTACCCCTACCGCCGTCGCCGCCGGAGGGGCCGCCCATCGGTACAAATTTTTCCCGTCTAAAGGCCACCATACCCTGGCCGCCATCGCCGGCTTTAACATTAATTTTTACATAATCATGTAGCATTAAATTACCTCTTGGGCTTAAGCCCATTCTATTTCAAAAATATCAATTAAAACAAATTAATACAACTATTTAGCAGCCAATTGATCCAAAACCCGGGCACAACGTGGGCAAGTATCGGCATGATTGCTATCTTGGCCGGTGGCCTCGTCATAAATCCAGCAACGGCTGCATTTTTGGCCTTTAGCATGGCCTACCACCACGCCCATCAGCTCCTCGCCACCGCAAATTTCGGGGCGAGCGCTATCGGCAGGCATAATCTCGATTTGCGAAACGATGAATAAACGCGCCAAATGCTCTTTTAAGCTGGCCAAAACCTGATAGGCCTCGGCAGTGGGATAAAGGGTTAAGGCGGCATCTAAGGAATGGCCAATGGTTTTTTCTTTACGTGCCAGCTCCAATTCTTTGGCGGCAATTTCTCGTAAATCAGTTAGGATTTGCCATTTGGCCTCCAATTGCTCATCAACCATCTCGGCATCAAATTGGGGCATATCTAATAATTGAACGCTAATTGGGGAATTAGCCTCTTTAGGCATAAACATATAAATTTCTTCGGCGGTAAAGGATAAAATAGGAGCTAAAAGGCGGGTTAAAGTGTTTACCAAATGATAAAGCACAGTTTGCACAGCCTTGCGCTCAAAAGAATTGGGGGCTTGGGTATATAAAATATCCTTGGCCTGATCCAAGTAAAAAGCGCTCATATCCACCACGCAGAATTTATGGATGGCATGATAAACAACATGGAATTCATAATTATCATAAGCATCCAGCACCAGCTTGGTTAGCTTATTTAATTTAATCATCGCCAAACGATCGGTTTCGGGCAATTGGGCAAAGGGGATTAAATCATTGGCTAAATCAAAATCATAAAGATTGCCCAGCAAATAACGGGAAGTATTACGGATTTTGCGATAAGCTTCGCTAACTTGCTTAAAAATGCCCTTGGAATTGGCAATATCGGAGCGATAATCGGTAGAGCTTACCCAAAGGCGCAACACATCGGCGCCCATTTCCTTGATTACATCAAGGGGGCTGATGGTATTGCCTAGGGATTTGCTTTGCTTTTTGCCTTGCTCATCCACCAAGAAGCCATGGGTTAGCACCCTGCGATAAGGGGCAGTGCCACGATTGGCCACAGCAATACAAAGCGAGGAATTAAACCAACCCCGATGCTGATCGCTACCTTCTAAATATAAATCGGCCGGCCAGCTATGATTAGGCCAATGCTCCTCATTTTCCAAAACGGCAAAATGCGAGCTACCGCTATCAAACCAAACATCCATGGTATCGGTTTCCTTGCGGAAATCTTGGCTGCCGCAATGGGGGCAGGCGCAATCTTTGGGCAATAAATCCTTGGTATCTAAAGCAAACCAGGCCGAAGAGCCCTGCTTGCCCACAATTTCCTGCAAATGGCTAATGGTTTGTTCATTGATTAAATATTGATCGCAATCATTGCAGTAAAAAATCGGAATCGGCACGCCCCAAGTTCTTTGACGCGAAATGCACCAATCGCCACGATCATGCACCATATTATAGATGCGATCGCGCCCCCAATCGGGGATAAATTTTACCTGGTCGATAGCCTCTAAAGCCTGCTGCCTAAAGCCATCTACCGAGGCAAACCATTGCTCGGTGGCTCGGAATAAAATCGGGGTGCGGCAGCGCCAGCAATGGGGGTATTGATGGCTAATCATGGCCATATGCATTAAAGCGCCTACTTCTTCTAAGGCCTGCATAATTGCTTTATTGGCGCCTTTGCCGGTATCTAAGCCCTCAAAGCGGCCGGCCTCGGCGGTAAAGATACCCTTGCCATCAACCGGCGAAAGGGCGGCAATTTTATATTTTTGGCAAACAAAAAAGTCATCAGGGCCATGGCCGGGCGCGGTATGAACGCAGCCGGTACCGGCTTCTAAAGTTACATGCTCGCCGTTAATTAATAGCGAATCGCGATCATATAAGGGGTGCTTGCAGGTAATATATTCTAAATCACGGCCTTTAAACTCGGCTATAATGCTATAAGTTTTTTCGCAGCCAATATCTTTTAAGAAGGTATCGACCAATTCTTTGGCAATTAAAAGCTTTTCGCCTTCTAAATCGATTAAAACATAGTCATAATTAGGATGCAAGCTAATAGCTAAGTTGGCCGGAATAGTCCAAGGGGTGGTGGTCCAGATTACCACAAAGGCATCTTGGGGTAAGATGTTTTTGCCATCATTAACCGCAAATTTAACATAAATACTGGGCGATTTATGATCATGATACTCCACCTCGGCCTCGGCCAAGGCGGTTTCGCAATCGGGGCACCAATAAATCGGCTTTAGGCCTTTATAGATAAAGCCTTTTTGAGCCATCGCACCAAAAGCCCCTAATTGAGCGGCCTCGAAATGCGGCTGCAAGGTTAGATAGGGATTATCCCAATCGCCACGCACACCTAAACGCTTAAATTGTTCGCGCTGAATATTTACATATTTAAGGGCATATTCTTCGCAACGCTCACGGAAGGGCACAATACCCACTTTTTCGCGGTTTAAGCCCAAATCCTTGATTGCTTTTTGCTCAATCGGCAGGCCATGAGTATCCCAGCCGGGCACATAGGGGGCATCGAAGCCGGCCATCGAATGATATTTTACAACGATATCCTTAAGGACTTTATTTAAGGCATGGCCTAAATGAATATCACCATTGGCATAAGGCGGCCCATCATGGAGGATAAATTTAGGCTTACCGGCATTTTTTTGGGCAACAGCTTGGTAAATATCCTGCTCTTGCCATTTTTGCAAAAATTCCGGCTCCCTTTTAGGCAAATCCCCTCGCATCGGAAAATCGGTTAATGGTAAATTTAAAGTTTGGCTATATTCATTCATTTCTTGCTTGGCCACGGTATTTACTCCCTTCAAAATCAGATAAAATTTAATTAAGCGGTTTTACCTATATAATATCACTTAAATAAGAAAAATATTTGCAAAACCCACCAAAATTAATACATTCGCTAAAAATAGCGTTTTTCCTGCTTGGCGCTGGATAGTTTAGATTATTTGCCAAAGTATGATATCAGCCGCCTTTGGTAAATTTGGGCAAAAAACGGCGGGGGGATATTTAAAAAAAAGGCTATCGCAAATATTTTTTAATTGCGATAGCCTTTTATTATTTAAGCATTTCTACCCAATAAAAACGCCTTATGATTTAATTCCACAAATTGGGGCTTAACGGTGGCCGATATAGCATTTAGCCAGGCCTCTTCGCTAAAGTCCATGGTTTGCGATAATTTGCCC
>CAYJPF010000034.1:0-23508 GCA_964372025.1 uncultured Peptococcaceae bacterium
TACTTTTTGCGACCAAAAAGTAACAACCCCCTCTGCGACCAGAGGAAATAGACTAGCAAATGTAGGCGAGGGCAAGCAAACCTTTCAACCCACGAAATACAACCCAAACTAACTATCCGCCGATAAATTGAAGAAACCCACAACCCAGCTAACAACAAGCAACAGCCAACATCCAACAAAAATCAAAAATAAAAGAAATAAACCCAAATCCAAATATCAAGCTAAATCAACCAAGCTCCACCAACCCAAGCTCAATCAAAGGCAACACAGCCTGCACACTGTGACGCTTCACTTGCGGCGATATAGTATCTTCTTTGATAACTTTACTTAAACTTTTAATTTCGTCCAAAGCAACTTGCTTAATCTCGGCCATATTGCGCTCGCCGCCATTAATCAAAGCCATAGTCTTAATCAACTTAAATGGCTGCTTATTTAAGGCACCGCAAGCAATAGTGATTTGCTTATCCTGCTTATCAATAATCAAAGCAGCATTAAATGTAGCAAAATCGATAGTATCGCGCACACTTTGCTTGATAAATTTACTATAACTTACCGCAGGCACAATAATTTCCTCGATAAATAAATCAGATAAAGCAGTTGTGCCATTATTTTTAGCATGAATAGCCAAAAGCTGATCGATATCAACTAGCCTGCTACCTTGGCTATCATGGATTTTTACTTGAGCCTGATAAGCGCTTAAAGCAGTAGCTATATCGCCATAATAAATGGCCAAACATTGCGGCGAATTGGGTGCTTGATGGCAAACTGTGCCGCCGGTTTTATAACATAAAGGCAAGCTTTGACGCCATTCATAACTTTGATTAAAATATAAGCAGCGCCGATCTTGCATAATATTGCCGCCAATTGTAGCCAAATTGCGAATTTGCGGCGAGGCCACACATTTAGCCGCAAAAGCCAAAGCCGGCCAGTTTTGGATGATGGCTGCATCTTCGGCAATAGCAGTTAGGGTTTGCATAGCACCTATTTTAAGGGTATCGCCATCTTGGCAAGTGTATTTTAGGGCATTAAGGCCGCTTAAATCTACAATTTGCTCAAAAGGGCGCACCTCGTATTTAAGCAAGGGCACTAAATCGGTGCCGCCTGCTAAATAGGTTTTGCCAATTTGGGCGGCCGCCTGCTCGATGGTGGAAGCAGCCTGATAATTAAAATCTTTAATCATATTTCTTGCCTCCCTTGTGCTTTGGGCATGAATAAATCAGCCACCGGGATATGATTAATCTCGGTAGATGTGGCGGCCTCCAGGGCATTGATGATGGCCGGCGCTACCGGAATGGTAGTTAATTCGCCCACACTTTTAGCGCCTAAAGGGCCGGTAGGCTCATAGCCTTCAACTATTGCCGCATGGATTTGGGGCATGTCTACACTCATCGGTGCTTTATAATGCAGCAAATCGGCAGCCGAAGTTTTTTTGGCTACGCCATTAACATCCATATTCTCGAATATGGCAAAGCCAAAACCTTGGGCAACCCCACCTTCGATTTGGCCAAGCACCGCCCCGGGATTAATGGCTGTGCCCACATCTACAACCTCGATAATATCGGTAATTGTGATATTATTAAGCGCTTTATCATATTCGGCACGGGCATAGCAAACAGCAAAGGGCGGCGGGCTGGCAGTGGCCTTATAACTGGCCGAGCCAATAATCACCGAACCTCTTAGCCCAAAATAAACATTTTTAACGGCTTCGGCAAAGCTTTGCTTAATATCTTGGCCATCCTTTTGATAATAAAAATAACCATCTTTAAAACTAATGCCGGCCTCGTCCAAATCATGATAATTGATTAAGGCAGCCTGCAGCTTGGCAATAGTATCATCGCAGGCCTTGGCCACGGCATTGCCGCAAACATAGGTTTGACCACTGGCAAAAGTGCCGGTATCATAGGGGGTTAAATCGGTATCGGCAGCCTTAATATTTACCTGCTCATAACTTAGGCCCAGCTTTTCGGCGGCAATTTGCATCATTACCGTTTCCGAGCCTTGGCCAATATCGGCCGAGCCTACCAGCAAATTGGCCGAACCATCGGTATTAACCATCACAATGGCCGAGCTCATGCCGTCCATATTCGATGGCCCCGAGGAATGGCAAGCAAAGGCATGCCCCCAGGCACTGCCAAATTTATCATTATTAAGCAAAGGCTTTTGGCTATCGATAGCGGCCTTAAGCTGCTCGGCCTTGGCTACGCAAGCCTCGATTTCGCAGCTATAAAGATCATAATTGGCGCTGGGAAAACGCTGGCCCACCTTTAGATGATTTTTTAGCCTAAACTCAATCGGATCTTGATTTAAAGCCTTGGCAATGCGGCTCATCATAATTTCGCGGCCAAAGCTAAACTGAATATTGCCATAGCCCCTAAAAGCACCGCCGGTAGGCGAATTGGTGGCAATGCTTTTGCCCTCATATAGATAATGATCGGCCTGATACTGAAATTTACGGCCGGCCGCCGCCGAAACCAAAATGCTATGGGTAGCATAAGGGCCGGCATTTAGATAATTTTGGGCAGCAAAGGTTTTGATCATGCCTTGGCTATCCAGGCCAAATTTATAGGAGGCCTCGGTTTCGTGACGGGTGGCGGTGGCATACATTTCCTCCTCGCGGGTATGGAGGATTTTTACCGGCCTTTTGGCCAGCTTAGAGAGTATTACGCCCAAATGCTGATTATGCATTTGCTGCCTGGCGCCAAAACCGGAGCCGATTTGCGGCTTGATAACCCTAATATCGGTTTCGTGCATATTGAGCAGCTCGCCGATAATTCGTCTTTCCTGATGAACCGCTTGGCTATTGGCATAAATAATTACCTTGCCATTAGGCTGATAATCGCAAATGCAAATAGTAGGCTCTAAGGCCACATGAGCCTGGGCACGGGTGGTAAAACTGCCTTCAAAAATATGGGCAGCTTCTTTAAAGCCCTGCTCAACATCGCCTTGGCTAAAGGTCATTGTTTTAAATAGATTATGGCCCTCGCCCTCGGCCGCTTGCAAGGCCGGGGCATCATCTTTAAGGGCATCTTTAATTTTAAAATTAGGCTTTAATACTTGATATTGAATATTTAAAGCCCGGGCTGCCCGAATGCAAAGCTCGGGGCTATCGGCCACAATGGCCGCCACCCGATCGCCTAAACATTTAGGATTATTGGTTAAAATAAGCTCGTCTTTAATCAAGGCTGCCGATGGGGGGTTATCCGAGCAATTAAATAGGGTAGCAGGGATATCATCGGCGCAAATAATGCCGATAACGCCATCGATGCTAAGAGCCGCCTCTTTATCATAGCCGCTAACTTTAGCATAGGCATGCGGCGAGCGCACCACTAAGCCATAGGCCAAATTGGCAAAATCGAGGTCGTCGGTATATTTGGCTTGGCCTAAAACCTTGGCTAAAGCCTCGTGACGGGGCAAGGGCTGATTAACAACTTTAAAATTATTAGTCATGATTACCCTCCTTTAAGGCCTGAGCTGCGGCTTGTACAGCATTTTCGATTTTGGTATAGCCGGTACAGCGGCATAAATTGCCGGCTAAGCCCTCCCTAATTTGGGCAGGGCTGGGATTGGGATTTTTATCCAAAAGCACTTTGCCGGCCAAAATCATGCCCGGAATACAAAAGCCGCATTGCACGGCATTTTGATCGACAAAAGCCTGCTGCAAAGGATGCGGTTTACCATTTTGGCTAAGATATTCAATGGTATAAACTTGCCGATTATTAGCCTGAAAAGCCATCATGCAGCAAGAATTGACGGTTTGACCATCCAAAATAACGGTGCAAGCCCCGCAATGGCCGCCATCGCAGCCCCTTTTGGTGCCTGTTAGCCGTGCCTTATCGCGGATAATATCCAGCAAAGTTTCCTTACCGGTGATGTTAAAGGAATAAGGCTGATCATTAATAGTAATCTTAATATCCATAAAATTTCCTCATCAGTTTAAATTGCTTGGCTTTGTTTGGCCAAATTAATTATTTATCGCAAAATAGAACGCCGCCTGTGGCAAATTCATCTTTGCTCATATCCTCAATAAGGATGCTTACCTGGTCGGGAGTGGTATTAGCCTCCTCCACAATTACTTCGGTAATTCTTTTGCAAATGGCACGCTTTTGCTCTAAAGTTCTACCCTCGAACATTTTAACTGTAATAACCGGCATAATTTTTTACCCCTTTCAATGTTATTTATAGTATAAATTTAAGGACAAGTTTTAAACCCATCCCATCCTAACTTATCTTATTATAATTGATATATTAAAGCTTGTCAATAAACTATATTTTAGCAGCCGACGGCTTTAATTTAGCGGCCGGAAATCCAGCCATTACCAATTACATATACCACCAAATCCATGGCATTTTTAGAGCCGGATTTAAGCAGCATATTTTCCAGATGCCGCTTAACGGTGCCGATGGCAATACCCATTTCGTCGGCAATTTCTTTGCGGCTATAGGATTGACAAAGCAAACGCAGCACTTCTAATTCGCGCTCGGTAAAAGGCGATTCGCCGCTGGCGGTGGGAATTTGAATTGGCTCGGGAAAGCTGCCTTCGCCACGCATCACAGCCCTAATCATGTCCACAAATTCATTAATCGGCCGCGATTTTGATAAAAAAGCATCCGCCCCGGCACTTTTAGCACCGGGAATATAAGAAATTTCGTCAAAGCCGGACATCACCACTATTTTTAGCTCGGGAAATTGCTTTTTAAGCCTTTCGGTTAGCATAATGCCGCTGATATTTTCTTCAACCGAGATATCGGTTAAAACCAAATCCGGATTTAATTTGATGCATAATTCGGCCACCATGCTGGTGGTGGTGGCGCTGCCAATCAAAACCATATCGTCCTGGGCACTGATAATGCTACTAAAGGCATCCAATACCGATTTATGATCATCTACTAATAATACCTTGATTTTTTCTGCCATTTTTATGCTCCTTTAGCTAATTTGGGCTGCTGCTTTTGTTTTGGGTACTTCGATAATCAGGGCAAATTCGGGCATCAATTCCACCCGCAGGCGGCCGCCCACATTTTCTACCCTATTGCGAATGCCACTTAAGCCCCCACCTTCTACAATGCCTTTAGTAGGCGCATGGCCATTATTGGTTATTTCGATAATGTATTTAGCGCCATTATTTTCAATTTTGGCCTTAATCAAAGTAGCGCCGGCATGGCGCAAGGCATTGGTAGAGGCCTCTCTTAATACCGACACCAGCAAAAAGGCGGCGGCATCATCTGTAGGCAAATCGCCATCGAGCTTGATGGCAAGCCCGGCACGCTCAAAATAATTGCTTAAGCCCAGCAATAATTGATTGGCATCGCCGGCCTCGCGGTCTGTTAAATGAGCCAGCATATCCTCTAATAAGGGCAGCATATCGTCTTTATCGGCCGGGTTTTGGCTTTGCAATATTCTTTGCATGGTGGTTAAACGCTGGCTCATAATATCATGAATATGATTACGAATTCGCGAATACTCCTGCTCTTTGCGCAAATTCTCCATTTTTTGCGATAGGATAAGCAAATCCTTACTTTGAGCCATTAAAGCCTCGCGATCGCGATCTAATTGCTGCAAAGCCTGCATGGTTTGATTAATATTGATTGCAATAATTTCCATATAACTAAAGTGGATATCATTAAAGATATGCCGCGAAAAGCGCCAGGCATCATCTGTAGTGCGCAAAATGATATCATCTTCGATAAAATGGCAAATTGCATTATTTACCCGCCCTTGTTGCAAGTTTTGCCAAAAATAATTGCCATCTTTTTGATCGGCGCCCCAAAAACGCTTAATAAGCTCTTCCATTTTGCTATTGATTAAATAGATGTAGCCATCATTATCGCAAAACATAATCCCGGCCGGCAAAGTATCCAGCCCCTCCTTTACCGAATAGGCCGATAATTCATGCTTTTGAGCATAATCCTCGCTATATAAATGCCTAAAGCTGCGGATTATAAAAATTGCCAGCGCCAGCGCATAATTAAACTGATAAAAGCCATAAGGCAATAGCGTTTCATAAGGCAGGCTGATGATAATGGCACTTAAAGCCAAAGGCAGGCTGTTTAGCTTTTTGATATACATAATTAATGCATAAATAAAGAATATAATAGCTAAAGTATAAAGGCCATTACCTAAAAAAGTGGTATCGATAATGCCAAAGCGCCGATTTAATAAAGCTGTAATCGGCAAAAGTGCCAGCTGAGCAAAATAAAGTAATAATAATAATTCGCCTAATAAATGCCATTTGCGTTTAAGTAAATTATTAAAGATAATTTGCCCACAATAAGCCGCCTGCACCACAAATAAAAAGAGGGCAGCTAAAAAGAATAATATTAACTTTTGCCAAGCAAAAAAGTAAAAATCAAGCATGGGCAACCTCCCGGTTTTGATCTTGATTAAAGCTTAGCAAAACAGCTTCGGTATCATCCCAATCTTTAATCATAATTTGGCTGTATTCATGCAAAGTTTGCTTAAATTTGGCTAAATCTTCTTGGCTAAAAAGTATTTGATCGGCAATTAACGAAAAAACCATAGCTTGCTCATTTTTATACAGTTGAACTAATAAATTGCTACAATTGGCGGCGGCAGCTTTTTCTACCAAAAAATAGTAAAGACGATACATATCCAAAGCCTGCTTAAGCGGAATTTGGCCGCTAATTGTGCAATTGCCGGTAATTTTTAATTGAATGGGCAGGGCAAATTCTTGCATTTCGATAATATAATTCATAAAAATATGGCTGGGCTGCTCTTTTTGATAGAGGCTATTAATTAAAAGCATGGCTTCGCGCTTGATGGTGCAAGCTACAATATTTATCCGCCAAATTAAGCGGGTGATATCGGACGTTTTTTGCATTTGCTCCAAATAATCAGCAATTTTTGCCGAGCCGGTTTTGATAATTTGATCTATATTTTGATAGGCGGCTTCTTCGGCAGCCAATGCCGATAAATCGGCATTTACCTTGGCTTGCTGCTTTAAAAATTGATTATTAGCTATTAGTTTTTGATTGATGGCTGCCAGGTTTTGGCGGGCTTTATTTAAAGAAGAATAATCCTCATAATAATTAAAGTTGCCGCCTTTAATTTGGCTTTGGCATAAAATAAAGTTACTGTTTAGCTGCGGCGCATTTTTGGCTTTAACCATCAAGTTTTGCTGATTATCCCTAATTTCCATAGCCAAATGCGAGCTGGAAAACAGCTTAAAATAACCCTTATTAATCGGAAAAAGTCGGCTTTGCAAACAGGCCTCCATGCATAGCGAAAAAACTATGGTTTGGCCATAGGCAATATTAAAATCGCTAATAATCGGTATGCGCATCGCAAAACAAAAAGAGTAGATAATGGCCAATAAAACCATTAAAAAAGGCCAAATAAATGCCCTTTTGCGCGGCGAATAAAAACTTTGCCAAAACAGCAGCACAAAGCCAATAAGCCCCGAGATAACCGCCCAGGATAATACTATAGAATAACCAAAATTATAAGTATAAATTGTTAGAATATGATCATGTACTATAAATACCCAATTATGAAAATTATTAGTAAGCACCATTAGCAAAAGCAGCAAAGTTATCCCCATATATACCCGATAAGCGCCACGATGATATAGCTTAGCTAAATAGCCGCAATTTAAAGCAATATAAACAAAAATGGCCGGTATTAATAGGATGGGGATATAATAGCAATACCAAAAAGCCGTTTCCAGGGTAGCGCTTTGATCGATA
Organism: uncultured Peptococcaceae bacterium; assembly: GCA_964372025.1. Classification (GTDB taxonomy): domain Bacteria; phylum Bacillota; class Dehalobacteriia; order UBA4068; family UBA4068; genus CAYJBP01. The sequence goes on from CAYJPF010000034.1 coordinate 7,705, forward strand.
ATCGATTTAAAACAGGCTAAGCCGGCAAAAAACACTTGCAAAACCAAAACATTAACCAAAGCCGCCCTAATTTTGCTTTGGCTAACCCTTTTAATAACCGAAATTAGATGAATTATTAGCAAAAGCAGCAAAGCTAAATAAAAGGCCGTCATCTCCTTGGCATTGGCCAAGCCATAAACCATAGTATCAAAGCCTGTTCTGCTTAAAATTTCGGATGTGGACGAGGCCAGATGATTAAATTGCTGATAATCATCAACTTGCTGCGCATACTGATATTGTAAAGGCGAAGGATAGTATTGGCCATCGGCGCGGCCATCGAGCAAGCGAAAGCCCTCCTGGATTAAAGTATTGGCTAAATCATCATCAAAAACAAGCTGCTCATCTGTGCTAAGCACGCCTTTGATAAAGCTTAAGGTACCATCGCCGGGAATAATAATATCCAAGTTGCGGCCGGCTTTAATCATTTCCACGGCTATATTATCATAAGTAACTATGGCCTCTTGGCTAAAATCATCATAAAAAAAGCGATTTTTGCTATTTAGCCATTTAATTTGCTCGGCCATAGCCTCTATATCATATTCGCCAAATAAGGCCAATGCCATAGAGCACATAATTTGATGTGTTTGCGGATATTGCCAGTAATTTGCATCTGCTAATTGGCCAAAATCAAAATTAATACCCAAGCCGCTAATCAATAAATCATAATAGCTGCGAATATCTAAATTGGTTTGCTCGCGATCTAGGGCAATAACCACGGTTTGCACATAATGCGGCTCAAAATGATAATTGCTATTGGCGGCAATTAAAGGTGCTGCCAAATTATCAAAAGTTGCTATATTCTGACCCTGCTCAAAAACGCGCAAGGGGCTATCATGACGGGTAATGCTAAGCCTAAAATCGCTATTTGCCTGCTTTAAGGCCAGGCCATAGCTAAAATCATCGGCTGCAATCAATAGGTTTTTTTCGGCTTTTTGCTGCGGAAAGGCCAATAAAATTGCCAATAGAATTATAATAACCAGCAAATACAGCCTACGCATACATTAAAGCCCACCTTTCCGTAAACTTAAGATACTTACTATTATATATCTTATTTGGCAATTTGGCAATATGCCGAATTTTGCCAAGCAAACAAAAAAACCACCGGGGCTAGCGGTGGTTTTTTTGTTTGCGTAAAACTTAGCCTTTGGGGGGCTTTTCCTATTATAAAAGCTTTTACCAAATTTGTCCAGCTATTTTGCAATAGTTTTTCTTAATTTTTTTTTTGGTGGGTTCTAATTATTAGATTTGGCTAAATTGCGGCTATAATTGCCTATTTTAAGCTCGGGCAATTCCTCCTTTAGGCGGCGCACCAAATTATAAACGCCCATGCCCCAACTATCTTGGCAAAAGTCCACCATAACCTTAGGATCAATATTTAAATTACGCAACTGAACCTGCTTAATAGCGCTATCTTTAAGTAAAGCAAGCAAGGCCTCAAAACGGCGGTCATCATCGCTAAAGCCCGGGTAAAGCAGCAAATTTAAAGATATCTGGCAATTAGGATAATCCTTAGCCAAAGCCAAATTTGCAAGCACATCATCAAAACTATAATTTTTGGGACGATGATAAGCCTCGTATTCCTTAGCAATCGGCGAAAAAATACTAATCCGCATACTATCGATACCGGCCTCCAGCAAATGCTTAAAGGCCTGCTTATGCCCGGCATTGGTATTGATATTGATAATGCCCTTATCGGTTTGGCTGCGAATACGGGCAATAGCTTCGCCAATAATCTGATATTGCAGCGAAGGCTCGCCCTCGCAGCCCTGGCCAAAGCTAATAATCCCCTCTTTGGCCTGGTTTAAATGCTTAAAGCCGATTTCGGAAATTTCGTTAACGGTGGGCGCTTTACTGATCCGCTGCTGAGGCGAAGGGCAACATTCCGCCTCTTGCAGCGAAATGCAGCCTAGGCAATCGGCATTACAAGCAGGCGAAACCGGAATACCACCTTCAAAGCGGCGATAAAAGATATTTTGAGCAGTAAAACAGCCATATTCGGCGGCGCAATGAGCCAGCTGCTCGATAATAGTATTGCCCGGAAACTCTTTTTGGCGCTTGGCAATTAAATTGGGCAAATCGGCAGTATTATAATTTTTAGGATGCCAATTTTGATGCTCATCGGTGGCCATGGCCGCCACCATCAATTTACCCTTTTCGATACCCACCGCCGTATAGCCAAGCAGGGGCAAAGGCTCGGCGGTTAGGGTAGCGGCAGGCATTAAAAGCCTGGTAAAACCCTGGGGCAAAAGAGCAGCTAAAGCATAAATAGGCTCGCCTTTTTGCTTATAGGGGTTTTCTTCCAAGGTAATAAATTGATCATCATCTTTATCGATACCAATCGGAAAGGCCATGGGCATCATGGTAAGGGTAGCGCCTTCCGGCAAGGGGATTAGCTCGTGCTTACCGGGGCGCACCAGGCGATTGCCGGAAATACCGGCCATAGCAACCGGCGGCAAATCAAACCATTGGCCATCAGGACGGGCAAAAATTAAATCGGGCATGTTTTTACTCCTTATGATTAGAATTTGATAGGGGATAGCAGGGATTATAGGCTTATGCTTATAACTGATAATTGCAGGCAAAAACTACTCCAGCACAATTCCTTTATCTTTTTCGGCATCCAAAATTTTCTTAAGATAATGGCCGGTATAGCTTTTTTTATTGGCAGCAATTTTTTCGGGCGTGCCCTGGGCAATCACCTTGCCGCCACCTTTGCCGCCCTCCGGCCCCATATCGATAATATAATCAGCAGTTTTGATTACCTGCAAATTATGCTCGATAACAATTACCGTATCGCCGGCCTCTACCAGCCGATTAAGCACATCCAATAAACGATGGATATCGGCCGTATGCAGGCCTGTTGTTGGCTCGTCTAGGATATAGAGGGTGCGGCCATTGCTGCGGCGCGATAATTCGCTGGCTAGCTTTACCCGCTGCGCCTCGCCGCCGGATAAGGTGGTAGCGCTTTGGCCAAGCCTAATATAACCTAAGCCCACATCGGCCAAAGTTTGCAATTTGCGCTTTAAACGTGGTAGATTATTGAAAAAAGCCAGCCCTTCGTCTACTGTCATTTGCAGGATATCGGCAATGTTTTTATCTTTATAGTAGATATCGAGGGTTTCGCGATTATAACGAGCACCCTTGCAAACCTCGCAAGGCACATAAATATCGGGCAAAAAGTGCATCTCGATTTTAACCATGCCATCACCCTGGCAGGATTCGCAACGGCCTCCCTTTACATTAAAGCTAAAACGCCCCGGCTTATAGCCACGAGTTTTAGCATCGGGGGTGGCGGCATATAATTCGCGAATTAAATCAAATAAGCCGGTATAAGTGGCCGGATTAGAGCGTGGCGTGCGCCCGATTGGGGCTTGGTCGATATTAATTACCTTGTCCAAATGCTCTAAACCTAAAATATCATCATATTTGCCGGGCACGGTATGCGCCCTTTGCAAACGGCGGGCAGTGGCCTTATACAAAATCTCATTAATCAAAGAGCTTTTACCGCTGCCGGAAACCCCGGTTACGCAAATAAATAAGTTTAGCGGTATATCCACATCAATATAACGCAAATTATTGGCGGCCGCCCCTTTAATTGTAAGCTGTTTTTGATTGGGCTTACGCCTGATCAACGGCAAATCGATATGCTTAGAACCGCTCATATACTGGCCGGTTAGCGATTCCTTGCAATTCATAATATCCTCTAAATTGCCCTGGGCTACAATGCGCCCACCATGCTCGCCTGCTCCGGGGCCAATATCGATAATATGATCGGCAGCATAAAACATATCCTCATCATGCTCCACTACCAGCACCGAATTGCCCAAATCACGCAGCTGCTTTAAGGCGGTAATTAGGCGATCATTATCCCTTTGATGCAAGCCAATACTGGGCTCGTCCAAAATATAAAGCACCCCGGTTAAATGCGAGCCAATTTGGGTAGCCAAGCGAATACGCTGCGCCTCGCCGCCCGATAATGTGGCCGCCCCCCGGGATAGGGTTAGATAATCAAGCCCCACATCCACCAAAAATTGCAGGCGCTCGTAAATTTCTTTTAAGATGCGCTCGGCAATCATCGTTTCGCGCTCGGATAAATCAACATGGCTTAGATAATCCTTAACCTCGCCCACGGTTAAAATGCTTAGTTGATGAATATTTTTTTCGCCCACGGTAACGGCTAAACTCTCGGGCTTAAGCCTGGCACCGCCGCAAACAGGGCAATCTTTAAGCGTCATATAGCGCTCGAATTCTTCGCGCATATATTCCGAAGCAGTTTCGCGATAGCGGCGCTCAAAATTCTTAACCAGGCCTTCCCAATGATGATTCCAGGTGCGCTCATTGCCGCCATCGCTATCAAAATAGGTAATCGGAAAAGTTTCGCTGCCGCAGCCATAAAAAATCTCATCCCAAACGCTGCGGGGCAGGCTTTTTAATGGCACATCCAAAGAAAAACCATGGGCTTTGCCAATGGCCTCGATATGCCTAAAATACCAGTTTTTGCTATTATTAGAGCTGTTTAAGGGCAAAATAGCGCCCTCGCGCAGGCTTAAATTATCATCTTTGATCATCAATTTTTCGTCAACATATTGGCTATAACCTAAGCCGGTACAGGTAGGGCAAGCCCCAAAAGGGCTGTTAAACGAGAACATGCGTGGCGCTAATTCGCCCATACTAATCCCACATTCGATACAAGCAAAATTTTGGCTAAAAAGAATTTCCTGCTTATTGCCTTCGGCATCTTCCAGCCAAATCAAAACCAGGCCTTCGGCCAAATTAAGAGCCAGCTCTAAGGAATCGGCCAGGCGCTTGCGGCTATTTGGGCGCAGGATAATCCGATCAACCACAATTTCCAGATTATGCTTTTTTTGTTTTTCCAGCTTGATATCTTCGGCTAGCTCTTTAATCTCGCCATCGATGCGCGCCCTAACATAGCCCTTGGCCTTGGCATCGGCCAGAATTTTTTGATGCTCGCCCTTACGACCTCGCACCAAAGGCGCTAGGATATGCAGCTTAGAGCCTTCTTCATAAGTTAAAATGGTGTCGAGCATTTGGTCGATGCTTTGGCCTTGAATAGGACGGCCGCAGCTGGGGCAATGGGGATGGCCAATGCGCGCATAAAGCAGGCGCAAATAGTCATGAATTTCGGTAACCGTGCCCACGGTGGAGCGGGGGTTGCGGCTGGTAGTTTTTTGATCGATAGAAATGGCCGGCGAAAGGCCATCAATACGCTCTACCTCGGGTTTAGACATTTGGCCTAAAAATTGCCTGGCATAGGATGATAGCGATTCCACATAGCGGCGCTGGCCTTCGGCATAAATGGTATCAAAGGCCAAAGAGCTTTTGCCACTACCCGAAAGGCCTGTTAAAACCACCAATTGATTGCGAGGAATGGTAACATCGATATTTTTTAGATTATGTTGTTTAGCACCAACTACTATAATTTTATCTTGCATGGGAGCTCCTTTTTTTATTTATGGGGAGGGTTAATTAAGTCTAACTAATCCGCACAACTTCGGTTTTTGCCAAAGCCTCGGCCAATAATTCTTCTATATCTAAGGTTTTTTCCATCTCCAAAGCTTCGTGTAGCTTGGGTTTAATTACCGGATGCGGCGGTAAAAATACCGTACAGCAATCCTCGTATGGCAAAATCGAAGTTTCAAAAGTTTCTATTTCTTGGGCTACCTTTACTATATCGGCCTTGTCAAAGCCGATTAATGGACGCAAAATCGGCATATTTGTTACATCATTAATCACCGACATACTTTCCAAAGTTTGGCTGGCCACTTGGCCAACACTTTCGCCGGTATAGATAGCGGTTAGACGGTTTTTATTGGCAATTGCTTCGGCCAATCTAAACATCATCCGCCGCATTAGGGTAATGCCATAACTTTCGTCGCAATTGGCATATATTGCTTTTTGTATCTCGGTAAAGTGGACAATATTTACCTTGATTGGTTGGCCTTGCCAATGGCTCAAAATTTTGGCTAAATCGAGCACCTTTTGCTTGGCTTGCTCGCCGGTAAACGGGAAGCTATGAAAATGAATAGCCTCGATAGCAACCCCACGCCTTAAGGCATACCAGCCTGCTACCGGGCTATCTATGCCGCCGGATAGCATTAGCAAAGCCTTGCCGCCGCTACCAACAGGCATGCCCTTAGCCCCCTCGATAACCTCGCCATAAACATAGGCGGCCTCCTCGCGAACCTCTAAGCGCAGTTCGGCTTGGGGATTATGCATATCGGCATCATAAATATCATCGCCTAAACGATCAAAAATTATACCGGCTACCTCGCGGCTAATTTGCGGCGAAGGCATCGGGAATTTTTTATCGGCACGCTTAGTTTCTACCTTAAAGGTGCCACCATTGGGCAAAGTGCGCAAAAGCACCTGCTCGGCGGCCTGCGCCATTGCCTCGATGGTAGGCTCAACCTCTACAACCGGCGAAAAGGAATAGATGCCAAATACATTTTTTAGGCGCGGATAAACCTCGTTAGGGCAGGCCGTATGCACCCATAAACGCCCCCAATCCATGCTAACCTTGGTATCGGGCAGCCCACGCAAGGCATGGCCGATATTATTGGCCAGGTTGCGGATAAATTTCATCTTATTTTTGCCCTTTAAGCCCAATTCCCCAAAACGAATTAGGATGATTTGTTGTTTATTTTCGCTCATGATTTGCTCCTTTTTTAGTGCTTTTTATTAATCGAAATTCAGATACAGCCTCTTTAACCGCAGCTACAACTTGCTCTGCCTCGTCAAGGGTATTATTTGCGCAAAAACTAAAGCGCAAGGCATTATCCAAACGCTCTTTAGGCAAATTCATTGCCGCCAAAACATGGCTATGCGTGGCCTTATGGCTGGAACAGGCGCTGCCGGCCGAAACATAAATATTTTTGGCCTCCAAATAATGCAGCAAAACCTCGCTCTTTAAACCGCCAAAAGAAATATTGATGATTTGCGCTGCCCCCTCAAGCGGGCTATTTATAATATTCTGCCGATCGGCCAATAAGCCTGTTTGCAAAATTTGCCTAATTTTGGCTAAATGCTCCAAATTAGCCGCTCTTTGGCTAAAGGCCAGCTCTGCAGCCTTAGCTAAAGCAGCTATGCCGGCCAAATTTTCGGTGCCGGAACGCATATTGCGCTCCTGGCCACCGCCTGCAATTAAAGGCGGCAAATTACAGCCTTGCTTTAGCCATAGCGCGCCGCTACCTTTTAGGCCATGAATTTTGTGTCCGCTTAAGGCCAGGCTATCGGCCAACCATCCTGCTAAGTCAATATCCTGCTTAGCAAAGGATTGCACCGCATCAATATGCAAATGCGCCTTCGGTGCTTTGGCCTTAAGCAAAGCACCAATCTTGGCCAAAGGCTGAATAGCCCCGGTTTCATTATTAACATGATGACAGGCCAAGCAAATGGTATTATCGCTAATCAAATCGGCTAATTTGTCCAAATCAATAAGCCCACTTTCCGTTACGGGTGCTAAGTCGATTTGATAGCCACGCTCGCCGAGAATTTTGGCCACTTCCAAAAGCGAAGGATGATCGCTTGCTGCCACAATAATTTGCTTGCCCTGATGGCGCTTGGCATAACTGATGCCCTGTAATACATGGTTATTGCCTTCGGTACCGCCGGAATTAAAGATAATTTCGGCAGGCTTGGCTTTTAGGCAATCGGCAATAGTTTGGCGGCTTGCGGCAAGCACCTGATGCGCCTTTACCCCCAAATGATGCAGCGATGAAGGGTTGCCAAAATCCTGCTTAAGTACCTGCATAGCAGCCTGTAAGGCGGCCGGATCGGCCAAGGTAGTGGCCGCATTATCAAAATAAATAAAGCTCATAACTTCTCCTTAAATAAAGCAGGGGCAAGGCCTACCTGCTAAAAGTTGTTGCCATAATTTACAATAAAAAAGCCGGATTAAAATTAAAACAATCTAGGCTGTGACATATTGTCACAGCCTAGATATAACTATTAATCTTGTGCGGCAAAAGAGCGCTCGCCTTCGGCTATCATTGGGGTATGGCGCATTAGTTTTTGAAAAAGAGCAACCAGGTCGCCATCTAGCATTGTGCCTGCGTAATAGTCTAATTCATTAAGCGCCTCGCTATAACTTAGGGGTACTAAATCATAATTGCCCTGGCAAAGATTATCAAATACCAATACCACTTGCAAAATTCGGCAAGGCAAGGGTATGCGCTCCCCGGCCAGGCAATAGTAGCCGCTACCATTATAATATTCCTCATGCGCTCTAATTAATGGTACGATATCCTCCAGCATTTTAAACTGAGCGGCAATGGCGGCTCCCATATCGATATGGCTAAAACGCTGATCGGGTTTGGCGGCAAAAATGCCCAAATCATAGCAATAACATAAGCGGCGCAATTTATCTTTTTGGATTTTATCCATGCGCAAAGCCGTGGCTAATTTTAGGGCAAAAAAGAGCAAACGCCGCCCGGCAACCGGGCTATATGGCGAGCCATGCCATAATTCATCATCGGGGGTTTGAGGCCAATAGGCCAGCTCTTCACGGCTATTGATGACTTTTTGCAAATGCATCCAGGCCAAAACAATAAGCACCGCCAAAATAGCCAAGCGCAAAAATAAGCGCCCGGCACTAATGCCGCCAAATAAAGCCTCGGCCATGGTTAAATCATGCACAAAAACAAAATACGCAGAATCGGCCAGCCATAAAAAAGCCCCGGCCGCAAAGTACGAATATATCAACAAAAATAGACGCAAATTCAACACAACCTTATGGTATAGGTTTTGTGACAATTTAGAATTGCCAAAATATTGGAAGCACTGATTAGCATAGGATGGATAATAATGTTTTGCCTTACATACAAAAAGTGGCAATGACTACATTTATAGATTAATCAGAAATTCCTATATATAGTATCTTTCGGCAATTGATAGCGCTAATCCTGCCATAAGTTGTCCTATTTTAGGATATTTTGCTGATAAATTTTGGCCAACAGTTTTGCAGAAGGTTGCTGGCTAAAGGCGGCAGGTGAAGATGATAGATGAAGTATTAAATGCGAGATTAGAATTATCTTTAAGCAAAGAGGCTAGCGCAAAAAATATTTTTTGCGTTAGCCTCTTTGTTTGCTGCATCATAGCCGCCCGCCCCTAATCCGAGCCAAAGTAAAGTACCCTAAAAGGGTAGCGAGCGAAGACAAGTCAAGATATCAAAAGCAACTAGCGAGTAGAGGAACTTACTAAACTGTAAAATGTAGCTGGAGCAGCGAGCCACCGGGGATACGAGCTTCACATGGTTTTGTGCTAAAGGCGGAAGCTGGGGTGCAAGATGCCCTCGAATACCCTAAAAGGATAACAATCGAAGATAAGTCAAGATATCAAAAGCGGCTAGCGAATAAAAAAACTTACTAAACTGCAAAATGTAGCTGGAGCGGTATTTTTAATTTTCCAGGTGGGCGGTTTTTGCCCGTCTGGGAAATTAAAAATAAAGGCCGCATCTGTTTGAGGAGCTTTAGCGACGAGTTATGCGGCCTTAGCGGAAGCGAGTCCACATTACAGCGCCGGGTCCGCTGATGCGCAACAGCGGTCGTTTTTGGTTACTTTTTGCGACCAAAAAGTAACAACCCCCTCTGCGACCAGAGAAAATAAGCTAACAAACGTAGGCGAGGGCAAGCCAAACCTTTCAACCCACGAAACACAACCCAAACTAACTATCCGCCAAAAAAAATAAAAAACCTACAATCCAGCTAACAAAAAGCAGCAGCATAAAAGGCAAACCAAACAACTCACGAAGCACAACACAACCCAAACTAACTATCCGCCAAAAAAAATAAAAAACCTACAATCCAGCTAACAAAAAGCAGCAGCATAAAAGGCAAACCAAACAACTCACGAAGCACAACACAACCCAAACCAACTATCCGCCAAAAAATATAAAAAAACCACAACCCAGCTAACAAAAATCACCCATAAAAAAACAAAACTCAACAAAAGCAAACAATAACAAATAAAAAACAAAGTCACGGGCTGTTTCGGCTACGCCGAAAAACGCACCTAGCTATTTTGGCTACGCCAAAAAACGCTAATTTTAAGCCAATTTTAAATTACCTTTCCTGCCCAAGATTTAACTTAATATAAAACAATCCCCCTAGCCAACACCTTTGCCAGTTTTGGCTTAAAATATCTAAACAGTTAAAATACCTAAAACACTTAAAAAACTTAAAACCTTGGGGCTCTGCCCCAAACCCCGCAATTTTTTGAAAAAAATTGACTAAAACTTTAACAGTCTTTGCCCAATTCCAATAAATGCCGGTTCTGTTGCCAAATCCTTTGAGCATAATTGTGATTCTGCTTCTGCAATATGCTGTTTTGCTTCCTCAATCGCTCCAACTCCTGATCACTATTGCTCTGCACCTGCTCCAATAAACTCATCAAAATACGCCTGCTCATCCTTAAACTATATACGCTATCCTCCAAATTTCTAATCTGCTCCCGATAACGCTTTATCTGTAAATTTTGCTGATTTTGTTGATGAAATTGATTTTCCTGTCCATTAAAATCCATATTTAGTTCCACTATTTTCCCCCCTGTATTTTGATTGGCAATTGCCTTGGAGGGCAAAGCCAATTGCTAATATTGGTTTTTAAGGGCGGCTTGGATTTTTTCGCGCTGCTCGGCCAATCTTTGTAATTGGCTTAGGGCAGTAATGCGGCAAGCTATTTGCCTTTTGCCCTCGATATGAAAATCCGAGCCGCCTGTAGCAGCCAGTTTAAAATGATGCACCATCTGTAAATACTTCTTTTCGGCCATTTTATTATGCTCGCTGGTATAAACCTCTATACCACCCAAACCATGCCGCACCAGCTGCGGAATCAAATTATCAGGCACGCCCACCCCGGGATGCGCCACCACCGCCACCCCATTATAGCGATGAATTAAATCCATTGCCGCCCAAGGGCTTAACTTTAGGCGCGGCACATAAGCAGGCCTTTCCCTCGCCAACCACTTAATAAAGGCCTCTTTGATATTCTGACAATAACCGGCCTCGATCATCGCTTTGGCCACATGCGGTCGCCCCAAAGAATGAGCATTAGGCGCTTTAGCCAAAACCTGCTCCATCTTAAGCGGCATGCCCAGCGCATTAAGACGATTGATAATCTTTAAACATCTATCCTCGCGCGCCTGCATTATTTTAAGCAGCTCAGCATCATATTGCATCGCCTCAATATCCAGCCAATACCCAAGTATATGCACATCTTTATTATCATATTCACTGGATAACTCAATACCCAAAATCAGTGGAAAATCGACACTTTTAGCATATTCTCTTGCTTCAAAAAGCCCATTAATTGTGTCGTGATCGGTGATGGCTATGCCGGTTAAATCTTCTTTACTGCGAGCAAAATCGATGATTTGACGATAATCCCATTGCCCATCTGATGCCGTGCTATGAATATGCATATCAAAACCGCTCATTGGCCACCTCCTTAAAATTATAGTTGGTTTTTACTGCTTTGGTAAAACTTGATGTAAAATCCGCAGCCAGTTTTGGCCGGCGATTTTAGCAATATCCTCATCATTAAAGCCCCTTTGCCTTAGCTTTTGCAAAAGTAGGGGCAAATCTTCGATACCCTTGATATCGGGGGGTAGCTCGGTGCCGTCAAAATCCGAGCCGATAGCCACATGGTCGATGCCGGCCACGGTTACCGCATGCTCGATATGCTCGACAATACGTTCCAGCGAGGGCGTACCACCTAAAAAATTAGGCACAAAGTAAATCCCGGCTACACCGCCTGCCTGAGCTAGCATTTTTAATTGCTGATCATCTAAATTACGACGCCCATATTGCGGCGCCAAGGCGGTACAGCCGGTATGTGACACAATAATTGGCTGCTCGCTTAACTCTATCATTTCGGACAGGCTTTGCGCCGATAAATGAGCGCCGTCTAAAATTAGGCCATTTTGATTGGCAAAGGCAATGGCCTGCTTGCCTAAGGCCGTAATGCCGCCGCCATCTAAGCAGCCGCCGGCTAGGCAAGTATTATAATTCCAAGTTAGGCCTAAAAGCCGCAAGCCTTTATTAAATGCCTGCTCCAGGCGGCTTAAAATATCCTTATGCCCTAAAAAGTGGGCACCTTCGGCACCCAATAGCAAAAATTTGCGGGGTGGCACTTGCTTAAGCTGGCTGCTATTTAGCAGCAAATTAAGGTTAACGGTAACTGATAAATCGCGATTTAAGCAATTAACCAAATAATTAAACTGCTCCCAGGCAATACGAATATTATATTTATCCCGATCCAGGTAAATGGCACTAAAGCCAATATCTGCTACCTGTTTAAAGCGCTGCCAATCCACATGGGCGGCCGAGTTTTGATTAAGATTGGTCTGCTTATGATAATGTAAAATGGTATCCCAATGCCCATCGATAATCATTTTTTTACCCCCTAGTTTAGCCTTCTGTTTATCCTAAAATCCGGCTTCATAAAAATTTAAGGTTTCGATATTTTGGCAGCGGCCATTTGTGGCCAAATCAAAGATTACGCCATTAAATTGCCGATCGCCATGGGCAGGCTCGAAGCGCCTGGGTAGTTTGCCTAAGAATTTATCAATAATAATATCCCGTTCTACGCCTAAAATCGAATCGCGCGGGCCGGTCATGCCGGCATCGGTGATATAGCCGGTGCCTTTATTCAAAATGCGCTGATCATTGGTTTGCACATGGGTATGCGTACCGGCCAGCGCACTAATGCGGCCATCTGCATAGCAGGCCAAAGCCATCTTTTCGCTGGTGGCCTCGGCATGAAAATCAACAAAAATATAGGGCGTTTGTGCGCCTTGCTCTTTAAGGATATTATCTAAGGCGCTAAAAGGGCAATGGCCATTATCCATAAAAACACGGCCAATTAAATTAATTAACAAAATTTGCTCTTGCCCCACTGTAAATAGCTGATAACCGCGCCCGGGCAAGCTGGCATGCCCCATATTGGCCGGCCTTACTATTTGTGGGCTTTGCTCGATAAATTTAAAAATCTCGCGATTATGCCAAGCATGATTACCCAAGGTAAAGGCATCGATGCCAATATTATATAGTGTTTGATAACTATTAAAGTTAAGGCCAAAACCGCCGGCGGCATTTTCGGCATTGGCGATGGTAAAATCTATATTAAACTCGCTTTGTAAGCGTGGTAGATTATTTTCGATAATTTCTCGGCCGGGTCTGCCAAAAATATCACCTATAAATAGTATACGCATTTTTATCCCTCTTGCTAAAAAATATTTTAAAAACGGGGCTGCGACAATAGCTGTCACAACCCCCCTTAGTACTTAAGTATAATTACAAACTATTTTGCATAATCAATAACTCTGGTTTCGCGGATTAGCACTACTTTAATTTGGCCGGGATATTCCAATTCGGCCTCAATTCTTTTGGCTATATCGCGGGCAAAGCTGGCAGCCATCACATCATTAATTTTATCGGGCTGTACGATAATTCTAATTTCCCGCCCTGCTTGAATGGCAAATGATTTTTCTACGCCTTCAAAGCTATCGGCTAATTCTTCTAATTTTTGCAAACGCTTAATATAGTATTCTAAGCTTTCGCGTCTGGCACCCGGGCGGGCGGCCGAAACGGTGTCGGCGGCTTGTACCAGGGCGGCTTCTAGCGATTCAACTTCCACATCGCCGTGATGGGCCATAATGGCATGTAAAACGCCGGGGCCTTCTTTATATTTTTTGGCCAAATCGGCACCTATTACCACATGCGAGCCTTCTACCTCGTGGTCGATGGCCTTACCTATATCATGGAGCAGGCCTGCCCTTTTGGCAAGGGATACATCAGCGCCCAGTTCGGCGGCCATAACGCCTGCTAAATGGGCAACTTCTACGGAATGTTTAAGCACATTTTGGCCATAGCTGGTACGGAATTTTAAGCGGCCTAAAAGCTTAATCAGCTCGCTATGCAGGCCATGAACATTGGTATCGAAGGTAGCTTGTTCGCCTTCATCCCAAATGGTTTGTTCTACTTCTTTGCCGGCTTTTTCAACCATTTCTTCGATGCGGCCGGGTTGGATACGGCCGTCTAAGATTAATTTTTCTAAGGCTATGCGGGCAATTTCCCTGCGTACCGGGTCGAAGCCGGATAAAGTTACGGCCTCGGGGGTATCGTCGATTAAAAGGTTGATGCCGGTCATGGCCTCTAGGGTGCGGATATTACGCCCTTCGCGGCCGATAATGCGGCCTTTCATCTCATCATTGGGCAAGGATACTACCGAAACGGTAGTTTCGGCCACATGGTCGGCGGCCACCCTTTGAATGGCCGAGGCCACAATTTCGCGAGCTCTTTTTTCGCCTTCTTCACGAGCTTGATTTTCGATATCTTTGATTAAAATTGCAGCTTCATGCTTTACTTCATCTTCGATGCTATGCAATAAAATCTGCTTAGCTTCTTGGCTGGTAATGCCGGAAATGCTTTCCAGCTCGGCCACTTTTTGCTGTTTTAGCTGTTCTACTTCGTCTTTATGCTTTTCGATTAGTTCATCTTTTAAGCGTAAATTTTCTTCTTTCTTTTCAATGCCTTCGAGCTTGCGGTCGATATCTTCTTCTTTTTTCTGCAAGCGTTTTTCCTGACGGGTTAATTCATTACGTCTTTCACGGTTTTCTTTTTCTGCTTCTTCTCTTTTTTGATGAATACTTTCTTTGGCTTCCAGCAGTGCTTCTTTTTTGCGGGTTTCGCTTTCTTTTTTAGCGTCTATCAAGATTTTGGCAGCTGCCTCTTCGGCTGATTTAATTTTGGCTTCGGCTAAGTTCTTGCGGATTAAATAGCCTGCTCCAAAGCCTAAAATCAAACATACTACCCCTACTATAATAGCTGTGATCAACTAGCTCACCTCCTATAAAATTATAAAAAAATAATCGAGTTAAAACCCGATTTTATATAGATGAGTGCCATGCAAAAAAGCAGGGCCGATATTTATATATATGTTATTAATTTAAATGTATATATATTATTCACCGTCATCTATAATATTTCGCAAAGCGAAATTAAAATCAGTCCTCAACAATAATATTTTATAATGTCAATACACTATTGTCAAGGGGAAATTTGAATTTTTTTGATAAATATTTCAATTTGTTGTTAAATTTATCTAAAAAATGCTATTTGAAGCTATTTTATAAAGATTTTTTTGATATGGGGTTATTGTAAGATGAAAAAATATTTGTGATAATCTTATTTTTTGGCTAATATAAAAAGGGTGTATCAAAGTAAAGTAGCCTAAAAGGGTAGCGAGCGAAGATAAGATGCGAGGCCAAAGTACCTAGCGAGTAGAGCAACTTACTAAACTGACAAATGTAGTTGGAGCGGTATTTTATGTTTTCAGGTGGGCGGTTTTTGCCCCGTCTGGGAAATACAAAATAAAGGCCGTATCTGTTTGAGGAGCGTGAGCCACCAGGGATACGAGCTTCACACGGTTTTGCCCAAAATACAGCGGCAGCTAGCGGCGCAGCTACCACTTCCCATAGCGCTGCTATGAAAAGCGGTATCTGCCCCACTATCTATCCACTGTATTTAGCGCAAAACTGCTGCGCATTTTTAAGATAATGCGCAAAAGCAACCCTGTTAGCCAAAGCTAGCAAAATGATTAATAATATCTTTAATATTCACTGGTCGGCATTATCTTAAAAACGTATGAATTCGCATCCCTAGTGGCTAGCTCCGAGTTATGCGGCCTTAGCGGAGGCATTAGCTGGCCTTTGCTTCGCAAAGCCGCAGCTACTGCACGTAGCTAGCAC
>CAYJPF010000035.1:0-22739 GCA_964372025.1 uncultured Peptococcaceae bacterium
TCAGCGGACCCGGCGCTGTAATGTGGACTCGCTTCCGCTAAGGCCGCATAACTCGGAGCTAAAGCTCCTCAAACAGATACGGCCTTTATTTTTAATTTCCCAGACGGGGCAAAAACCGCCCCACCTGGAAAATTAAAAATACCGCTCCAACTACATTTTACAGTCTAGTAAGTTTGCTTATTCGCTAGTTGCTTTTGATATATTGTCTTATCTTCGATTGCTACCCTTTTAGGGTGCTCAAGCTCGGCCTTAAGTACCCTGCCAACGCCCTTCGCTAGGGCTGCTGCAACAGCCACACTGTCAAATCCGGCATGACGTTGCTCATCAGAACACAAAAAAAGCACTCCTTAGAGTGCTTTTTTGTGTTGGTGGCGGTGACTGGATTCGAACCAGTGACAGGCCGGGTATGAACCGACTGCTCTGGCCAACTGAGCTACACCGCCGTAAATTGTTGGGGCTCGATAATGCTCGCTCGATAATGCCCACTTGAATATTATGCCAAAAAATTTGCTTTTTGTCAATAGTAAAATCAGCATTTTTGATTTTTTTTTTTGCTATCACTAATAATAATCAACTTTTAGGCTTTGGCCTTGTTAAGAATAGCAAAAAGAATATCTTCTACCTGACTAAGCGATAAATCCAGCTCATGGGCTAAACTATTTAAATCCTGCTGGTCAAATCGATAATGCTCCACACCAAAACCATAGCTTTTGATTACCGCTAAATCACCATAAGGGCTATCAAGTATGATGGTTTCTTGCTCTAAATCATAGCGCTTAATTATTTGCTCGTCTAAATTGATAGTATTGCTATGCTTAAAGATTAGGTCGATAAGCCGCAGCTTGTCAGCCGGGGCGCAAATGCAGGTTAATAATTGGCTGCCGGAATTTTTTAAATCGCTAATATTTTGCAGATACGCCTCCTGCGCGCCATTAGCCTGCAATTCGGCCAGCAAAAAGTTGCTTTTATGGCCGGGCATAGCGGTTAATAAAGCACTTAATTTGATTAAATTACGGCTGCTTAACTGCAAATCGCCAAGCTTAGCCATTAGATAATTGCTTTTGCTAAGACCATATCCGCATTTAAGCACCTGCATAGGTGGCTGCTGCGCATATTGATCAATATAGTATTTGCAAATAGCTGCATAAGCCCGGTCGGCATTGTTTGCCAAATCCGGGATATGGGCAATTGTTTTTTGAGGCGCCAATTGGGCAAATAAATAGCAGTTGATGATGATTAGAGCTAAATCTTGCTGATCAAATAAATTGGCCTTGTCCGCTTGGCAGTTAGCATTTAGGCTGCTCTCTTCAGCCAAAATATGCAGCACCGCCAAAATATCCTGCTTAAGTGCCGGTTTTAAAGGCTCTATTGCTTGGCCGATTTGCTCCAAGTTAAAAGCGGGTAGGGGACTGTTTAATTTGATATCCAAAAAACGGCCACTTAAAATTGCATTGTGGCCTAAGTGGCTATTGATGATAAGATTGGGTAAAGCAGCCTGCATAGCAGCTAAAACCTGCTGTGGGGCAGGGCAAAGCTCCAATAAAGAAGCGGCCAGCATATCGCCGGCTGCTTCTTTTGAACAATCTAAATAAATAATAGCCATAAATATTGCGCCCTTTCATGCCAAGCTGTATTTTGCTTTGCCGAGCTGGGTTCGGATTATATCGGCAAGGCAAGGTCGGTCTAGCCTTGCCTGCCGCATTAATCAAATCTAACGCTCGCTGCCAATATAAAATACAGCAATAGTGCCTTGGCCGGTATGTGCGCCGATAACCGGGCCAATTGGGCAGCAAATAATATCTTTAAACTTAAGACGCTCTTTGATTTGCTCAATCAAAAATTCGGCGCTGCTATCGGTATCGGCATGGCTGATAAAAATAATTTGATTTTCGATATCTACTGCATTTTTTTCGATTTTATCTACTAAGGTGATAAGTGCCTTTTTGGTGCTTCTTACCTTTTCCTTGGGGGTTAAGCGGCCCTCATTATTAACATGAATCAAAGGCTTAATATTTAGCAAAGATCCGGCAAAGGCGCTAATGCCCGAGCAACGGCCGCCACGATGCAAATGCTCTAAATCGTCCACTGCTACCCAGTGAACTACTTTTAGCTTGATATCTTCTACCCAAAGGGCAATTTCGTCCATAGTTTTGCCTTGGTTTTTCATCTCAACCGCATAATAAAGGATTAAGCCTTGCCCCAACGAGGCCGATAAAGAATCAATATTGATGATTTTAGCCTCGGGATTATCCGCCATAATTTCCTTGGCAGCTAAAACCGCAGCATTAAAGGTGCCCGATAAACCGGACGAAAAACCGATATGCAAAATATCTTTGCCGTCATCGATAATCGTTTTAAACTTTTCTATAAAATCGGCCGGGCTAACTTGCGAGGTAGAGGCCTTTTCGCCGGCTTTAATCCGCCTAAAAAATTCTTTATAATCCATCTCGCGGCCATCAAGATGATTAACATAGTTTTCTTCACCAATATGGAAGGTAAGGGGGGCAATAATTAAACCCATATCATCTGCCATTTTAGCAGGTAAGTCACAGGTACTTTCGGTTACAATTACAAAATCTCGCATAATTCCTCCTTAAATTTAAAACATAAACTTGTATTAAAAAATTTGCTTAATACCGATAAAAATTAATATAGCCCCGGCAATTAATAGGGCTTTTTGCCCCAGTAATTTAGCCATTAAATGGCCGGCCAAACCGCCGCCTAAGGCCAAAACAAAAGCAATAAAACCGATAATGGTAGCCGCCAACTTAATATCAATTTGCCAAAAGGCCAGGCTAAAGCCAATAGCTAAGGCATCAATACTGGTAATTATGGCCAAAATAAGCATTTTGCTTAAATTAAGCATAGGTGGCGTTAAAATAGTTAGCGGGGTTTTTAAAGCCTCGATAATCATTTTTAAACCAATTGTGCTCATAATCAACAAAATTAGCCAGGACTTAAAAGTCATAAAAGCGGGGCTTAAGCTTTGGCCAAAGAACCAACCGCTAAGGGTCATCATCGCTTGGAATAAGCCACATAATAAGGCCATCAAAAAGGCAGTTTGCTTAGTAAACTTAGGATTAGCTCCACAGGCCATCGCCGCCGCAGCAGCATCTAAGGCTAAGGAAAAGGCAATAATCAAAATCGTAAAAATAGGCAGCACCCCGCATTTAGCTTATATATAATTATAAGCTAAATGGTGGCAAATATGCTAAACCCTATTAAAATAAATACGATCGGCTGCAATTTGCAAAGGTTTATAAATAGGGATAACAATAATAGCCGCCATGATTACTTGGCTAATATTGGGCATAATCGAAACCACAGGCGCTAACCAATTGCCATAAATGATAGCCTCGGCAATATAATAGCCAATAACCTTGATAATTGTTACAGCAATTAAAGCTAAAATAATGGCCAAAAAGGTTTGCTTTTTAGCAATAAGGCCAACCAAATAACCGCTAATTAGGCCAATAATAAGGGTGGCCGGTGCCCAAATAACATAGGGCGATAATAAATCGAATAAGGCCATGCCTACCCCGCCGGAAATAGCGCCCACCCTGGGCCCAAAAATAATAGCGGCAATTAGCATGGGTACATTGCCCAAATGAACCAAACCACCGGGTAAACCAATCGGGTTAATATTAATTAAAGTAAACAGATAAACCAAAACAATAAATAAAGAGCTTAAAACCATTTCCTGATTGCGTGATAAACTATGTGAATTATAGGCTAAGTTCTGAGGCATTTTTTTCTCCTGTGATAAGTTATTTGATTAATAGATGATTTAAATAGATGATTAGATTAATAAATTAGTAGATTTTTAAGATATAGGCAAATTTTGGCCTAATTTGGTGGCTTCGGCAACAGCCGGATGAAATTGGGCTTCGCCTTGCTCGGCCAGGCCGATGGCGATAATTTCGCCTAAATTATCTAAAGCCAAATAATCGCAGATTAAGCCATAATTACTGATAATGCCATCGGTAACAAATTCATCCTGATCGGCAGCAGTGCAGATTAAGCCTAAATATTTTAACTTGGCATTTGCCTCTTCGCTATCACGCTTAAAATGGGGTTTAGCATAAAGGCGATCGATGGCCGCTTTTAACTGAGTGCTAAAGCCAAAATAATATAAAGGTGTAGCCAAAATTAAAGCATCGCTTTGCTCTAAGGCCTGGTATATGGGCTGCATATCATCATCTTGGCAGCAGTTATTATCATTATTACGGCAATAATCACAAGCCGTACATGGGCTTATTTTTAGCTTGGCCAGATCAAAAATTTGCAGCTGATGCCCTGCCGATATAGCCCCCGCCGCAAAGGCATCGGCCAAAAATCGGCTATTGGATGCTGCTCTGGGGCTGGAGCTTAAAAGGGTTATTTGCATAATTATTACTCCTAATCAATTTCTAGGCGCTTATTAATATGGCGCACAAATTCTAAGGCGCTTTTAAAAGGTTGGCGCTGATTATTGTCCAGCCAGCTAATTGTGCCTTGCCAGGAAGTATTTTGACGGGTGATAATGCTTAATTCTAAAGTAGCCAAGGCGCCTAATTGCTCGGCCACAAAATCCTTGCTCATCAAATTGCCTTCTACTTCGGCCGCCGGTGGGCGATTGGGCAATTCCTGCTGAGCAAAACTACGCCGCCTTTGAAAAGCCCGCGGAAAATTCTGCTTATCTAAAAGCGAATCAATCATTAAGATAAAAGTGAGCAAATCGTTAAAAATAAGGGTATCTTCTAGGCGCTGGCCAAATACTCGTCCACCAATTTGGCCATTTTTGCTACTGTCAATACAAATACGTAAAACCGCATTACCATGATTTAATTTCACAATAAAAACCTCTCTAAATTTAAGTAATAGAAGCTAGTCTTTTTTGCATTTGTTCACTATTGGTGCTATAATGGATGGCCATATTAGGAGCAATAATGCCATTTTTGACCATATTAAACAGGTAAGTATCCATGGTTACCATGCCTTCGGCGGAGGAAGAGTAGATTACACTATCGATTTGATGCGCCTTTGATTCGCGAATTAAATTGCGGATAGCACTATTGGCCACCATAATTTCAAAGGCCGGCACAATGCCGCCGCCCGGTTTGGGGATAAGCTGCTGCGATACCACCCCTTGCACCACCATGGCCAGCTGCACCCTAATTTGCTGCTGCTGCTGAGGCGGAAAACTATCTACAATGCGGTCGATGGTATTAGCTGCCCCAATGGTATGCAGGGTAGATATTACCAAGTGACCGGTTTCGGCGGCGGTAATGGCCGCTTTAATCGTTTCGTAATCGCGCATTTCGCCCAATAAAATTACATCGGGTGCTTGGCGCAGCGCTGCCCTTAAGGCTTTTTCATAGCTCATGGTATCGCTGGATAATTCCCTTTGGGTAACCGCGCTTTTGATATGACGATGCAAATACTCAATCGGATCTTCGATGGTGATGATATGAGCACTGCGATTATGATTAATTTCATTAATCAGGCAAGCAAGTGTTGTGGATTTACCACAGCCGGCCGGCCCTGTTACCAAAACCAAACCCTTATTAAAGTTGGCAAAATTGATAACCGCATCGGGAATATGCAATTGCTCACGATTGGGCAATTCAAAGGATACTATCCTAATCACCGAGGCCAAAGAGCCACGCTGGCGCATAGTATTTACCCTAAAGCGGGAAAGCCCGGGCAAAGAAAAGGAAAAGTCATCATCGCCTTCGGCTAATAAGCGCTCCATCGAGCGATTATCGGCCAGCACATAAATTTCCTCCACCAGGGTTTGAATAGTTTCCGGCAAAAGGCGCTCGCCCTCTTCTTTTAAAATTTGATTATTAGCTTTATAAGCAATCGGCAAACCGGCAATCAGCAGAATATCTGCTGCATTATGGTTAACCGCCTGCTTAAGAATTTCCATCATGTTCATAGAACGGGAATCTCCTCTCCGAGTTCTTCTGTCCATACCGGTAATGCGTCAAAAATTATCACCTCACCGGCTTCGCTTACCATTTGCCATTGAAAAATCTGCCATCTATTTTCCTGGCCGGGTGGCAAAAGTACTATATCTAATTGCAAATGTTGCGTATCATTTAAAGGCAAGTCGGCATAAATGGCCAGGCCTTGCTCATAATCGCTAATATAAATATTTTCGCCATACATATCCTGCAAGCTGGCTTCTAGGCTTAGGGCATCGGGCTTTAATCCTTCTTCCCAGCTAGCGGTGGCGGTAGCCATAATTTGATTGGCCGTACTATCTAATTGATAATAATCGCTGGCAGCCTGAGCGGTTTTTTGGCTAAGGCGCAAATCGGCCTGCGCCGAAGATAAGGCCAAAACGGCAAAAATAGTTAAGCCCAAAACCAGCAAAACAGTTAATAAAGTAATGCTGCCGATGCCAAATAAAGGCGAAGCTTTTTTATCGCTCATTATAACACCTCCGGCTTATAGATACTGGTTTCGAGGCTATAAATAAATTTATCGCCCTCTTTAACTTCGATTGATAAATCATATAGATAAGGGGAATTTTGCTCAACCGTATAGATTAGGTCGAAGGTATCCGGCGAGCCTGTTTTTTGCCAATCCTGATCATAATAAATATGCATCGGCTCGCTGGTAAGCTGAATAGTAGCCGATTGGCTAACTTGAGGCACAAAGGCGGTTAATCCTTCGGCCAGCTCCTGGGCGGCAAAAACGGCTTGGTTTAGATTTTTGCTATCTTGAATATCCTGGTAAGCAATAGCAAATAGGCTGATACAAACCGTAGAGCAAAGCACAAAAATGGTTAAGGCCAATACCACTTCGGTTAAAAAGATGGTAGAGCGAGAATTAGTACGCTTCATTATATTCCCCCCTCGGCCAAAACTTGCGTGTGAATGGTATAAATAGCCTGATCAGTACGGCCATCTTCAAATTTAAAATCAATGCTAAGCAGGCCATTTTCCAGATTAAAAGCAAGGCTTTGCATATCCATAATTGCCGTGCCAAAATTAGGTTCTACCTCGTATCCTTGCTCTACAAATTGCTCATAAAGCTTACCTTCATAGCAGTATAAATAGGTGATGTATTGATAGCCATCATAATTTTGCTTTAAAAGCAAGGCCTCGGTATCATAAAGCTGGCCAATTTCTAAGGAATCGGCCAAATCGGCGCGCCGCACCTGATTGCTAAAATAGGCCAAAGCCACCCGGCTTTGATCATTTTGATTAGAGGTTTCGACAATATTATGATAAATAGAGCCGCCAAAAACCACCAGGCCGATTGATAAAAATAGGAAAATCGCACCCAGCATAAATACGGCTACACTATCTATTTTAAAGCGATGTTTATCTTTAAACATAGCTGCTCCTTTCCATTATTGTAGGGGGAAAACATCAATAGATGGCATTAAATTTTCGCCAATATATTGATAATGGACAACAAAACGATCGGTATCCGGCCTAATGCCATAATTATCGATTAAGTATTGCAAGCTTTGGGCATAAGCCCCTTCTAAAGCATAGCATTGCACGGCTGCCCTTTGCACCGAAGATAAGGTAATATTAAGCGCTTCTTCATAAGCGGCCTGCTGCGAGGAGTTGGTGGCCGCAATAAATGCCACAAAAAGTACAGCACTTAAAAGCAGATAAATTAATGGCTTAAGCATGCTTTTAACTTTATTTTCTTTTAAGAACATAAATTTCTCCTATTTGATAGCCTGTTTTAATGGCTAATTTGGCTGATAGTGCTTAAAGCGGCGGTTAAAGTTGATTAGCTACACTTTGCCGGCCAAGAGCCAAGCAAAGCCAATCAAAGCAAGGCCAAGTAGCCTATTTAGCCGCCAATCGAGTTCATCATGGCCAATAAGGGTAGCATTACCGATAGCAAAAGCATACCCACTACCACAACCAAAAATACTACCAACATCGGCTCAATTCTGGCCATAATCTTGGCTAAAATATCCTCGGTTTGATTATGGCAACGGCGTGCCAATTCGGCCATTACATTTTCCGATGAGCCGGAGCGGAAGCCGGTGGCAATTAAGCCAACCTCCAGGCCGCTAAAAATGCCGGTTTTTTCAACAGCGGTTGCAAAACTGGCGCCTTCTTCCATTAAAGAAGCGCATTGATCGATGGCGGTTTTCATTTTGGCATCGGCAACTAAGCTTTGAGCTTTTTCCAAGGCTTGATTAATATTTAAGCCGCTGGCCAAAGATAAAGACATTGCCGAAGCAAAATGCTCCCTAGCTACCGAAATACCCAATTTGCCACGGAAAAATATTTTATCGGCCATAGCGCGCAAGCGCTCTTGGCCTATTACCGAACGCGAATTGATAAATAAATAAGCAGCCAATAATAAAAGCAAAACAGCAAACACAATAGCACCTTGCTGGCTAAATACGCCTAAATCGAGCAAAGATGCTGCCCAGGGGCTTAAATCCGAGCCTAATTGCTGCAATACTTGCTGAAATACCGGCAAAACTTGAGTAACCAGCACAAAGGTAACAACGGCAATAATTACCGCCAACCAAGAAGGATAAACAATAACCTGGCGCATGCTTTGTCGCAATTCATGCTCTTGCTCATAATGATTGGCTAAAGCGGCCATTACCTGCTCTAAGCGGCCGGTATCCTCACCGATTTGCACCATCTTTAAAGCATGATCGGGAAAACAGCCGGCCTTAGCTAAGGCTGCATTCAAAGGAGCGCCAATTTCTAATTCATCGCCCATTTTTTCTAAAAGCAGCTTTTCCCTTTGCGATGCGGCATCTGCTGCCAAAAGCGAAATACCATCTACAGGCAAAATGCCTGCTTTAAGCATCATCGAAAGCTGCACAAAAAACATCGATAATTCTTCGGCTGTTAATAAATTGCTTTGTTTATTTGTCATAATAAATCCTTCCTTAATAGAGTAATTGCTTAAATAGAGCAATTGAGTAAATTATTCTACGGCTGCTATATAGTCAAAATCTTCGGCATAGGGGAAGATTTGATCAAGGCTGCCATGGGCCACAATTCTTTGATTGGCTATGCCAATCGGATGGCAGGAAGTAATGGTTACCGCCGAATAGCCTTGGCTATAAATCGGCGCCCAATCATCCTGTTCTACAATATATGTTTCATGGTATAAATAGCGATAAATATTATGGGCATCGGCCAAATAAATATAATCGCCATCAACCAGGGTATCGATATAGTAAAACGGTGCATTATCGGTAATTATGCCGCCTAAGCTGGTATTACGATGCCCGGCAATGCTAACATTACGGTTTATGCCTTCGCCCGGCAATTGCGAATAATCATAAAGGCCGGCACCATCGCGTAAATCGTCTTCGGTTACCCCGGCTTTAAGCGGCAAAACTTTGCCCAGCTTGGGTATAACCAAAACCAGTTGCCCCTCCTGATAAGCTTGCCGATCGGAGGTAATAAAAAGCTTATCGGTAGGCCAGTTTAGGGTTGGATCTTGCGGAGTTTCTGCTTCCGGCTCGGCAGTTTGCGGCTCGGCCGGTTCTTCTAAAACTACTACTTCTTCAATCGGCGGCGGAATAATAATGGCCGGCATGGCGCCGCCAAAATCATCGGCCTGCGAACGCGAGTTTTCGTAAAAAATGATACCGCTATAAATAGCCACGGACAAAAGCAAGCAGATACCATAGGTAATAAGCCCATTGCGCAAATATTTTTTATTAGCCATATTTAATCCTCTAAAAATGTTTGTTCCAGTTCCAATTGTTGCAATTTGTAAGCAATTTTGAGGAAATTTTTGCGATGGCGCTGATAAAATGTATTAACAATACGATCTAAAACCAAAATACCATCTTCGTAATTGGCCGTAGGTAGCATCATAACAAATTGAGCACCACTATAGCGCGAGATGATATCACCACGCCTTAAATTATCCCTCAGCACATAAAGTAATTGTTCCATGGTAGTGTTAAGTAAGCCTAAAGCAGGCGTGCAGCCATTGGGTAAGGATATGGTAATTAAGGCCACATGCACACAAGAGCCTTGCCGGGCAGCTCGGCGAGCCTCGAGGCGATAAGCTTCTCTAAAAAAGCCGTATTCACAAACAAAAGCACCGGGACGCGAGGCGGTTTCCCGCAAATCATTTTGAATAATGCCTAAATCTGTTTCCAGATTTTTTTGCTCTTTCATAATTTCCTGATATAAAGAGCGCAATTCCTCAGAAGGCTTAACCCCTAAATTGCGATAAAGCAAATCGGTGGCGGTTTCATAATGATTAAGGGCAGCCATCGAATTGCCCAGCTTTAATAAGGCCTTAATTTGCAGAGCATGTAGTTCCTCATCATAGGGCTCTACCTGGATAGCAGCTAAGCTGATATCGGCTACAATATCATATTGATCATCTTCTTCGAGCAAAGAAGCATAGGTCATCACCCCTTTAATATATAAGGAATGATAATAAGAAGCAAGCGGAATTACCCATAATTGATCGGATAATTTCATTAAGAAGTCATGCTGATAAAGGGCGATGGCTTCGGCATATAATTCTTTGCGTTTTTCGCGCTTTAAATCGGGCTCGGTAGCTTTTTGGATAAGCAAGGCAAAATCTTCGGCATCCACTTTGCAATCGATAGAGCGATTCCAAGAATAAGAGCCCCGCTGCGACAGAATTAATTGCGGTTCATCGCCAATTAAGGGCAGCAAAACTGCCCTGGTACGATAAAGCAAGGTTTTTAAAGCGCTAGCCGGGTTTTGGCTATCCTCATCGGGCCATAAAACGTCGATTAGCTCCTTTTGGGGGACATTACGATCGCGATTGATAATTAAATAAGCCAGCAAATTCCACATTTTTTGCGAGCGGCTAATATCATCACCCAAAACCACATTGCCTATATAGATTTTAAAATCACCGAGCATTTCTACCCTTATGCCTGAATTAATATCAAAAAAAGTAGCGGGCGGTGAGTTTTTTGCCATAAATTTATACCATCCTTTAATTACCAAAATTTCTAGTGCTGATTTATGATTAATGTTTAAAAACAGTTCACTCTATATTATAACTTATTTAGCCTGAAAAAAAAAGTCTAAAATTGCTAAAAGTAAAAATATTTTTAGTTAAGCACGGCCATTTGCCTGTTGATAAGCCAAAATAATATCTCGGATTTGCAAAGATGCAGTGCCATCGCCATAAGGGCTAATGGCTTGCGCCATTTGCTGATAAGCCGCCTGATCTTCGATTAAGCGGCTGGCCTTGGCCAAAATTGCCTCCTGCTCGGTACCTACCAGGCAGGCTACGCCGGCTTCGATGGCCTCGGGCCTTTCGGTTGTTTGGCGCAAAACCAAAACCGGTTTGCCAAAGGCAGGGGCTTCTTCTTGCAGGCCGCCGCTATCGGTTAATACCATATAGCAGCGCTTAAGCACATGGCACATTGGTAGATAATCTAAGGGTTCGCATAAATAAAGGCGAGGGGTAGCGGCCAATAATTGCTGCACTTGCTCACGAATTAGCGGATTACGATGGATAGGGAAGATAATCTGCACATCCTCGTATTTAAGCAAAAGCTGCTTGATAGCGCCAAAAACCTGCGCCATCGGCTCGCCCCAGTTTTCCCGGCGATGACAAGTAAGCAGGATAACTTTTTTTTGCCAATCAATATCGGCAAGGCCTAAATCGCTAAAGCCGGGCATATCTTGTTTTTGGATTAAATGCAGGGCATCGATTACGGTATTGCCTGTAATAAATACCCGGTCTTTAGATGCGTTTTCGCTAAGCAGATTAGCAGCAGCCATAGCCGTTGGCGCAAAATGCAAATCGGCCAAAGGCATGGTAAGGCGGCGGTTAATCTCCTCGGGGAAGGGCGAGTATTTATTGGCGGTACGCAGGCCGGCCTCTACATGGCCGATCGGGATTTTGTGATAAAAGGCTGCTAAAGATGCTATAAATGTTGTTGAAGTATCGCCATGCACTAAAACCAAATCGGGTAATTCTTGGGCTAATACTTGGTCGATTTGGCTTAAAGCCTGCGCCGAATAGGCGGCTAAGCTTTGATTGGGGCGCATTAGGTTTAAATCATAATCGGGTTTGATATCAAATAATTGCAAAACCATATCAAGCATTTCCCGATGTTGGGCTGTAACACAAACCCTACTTTGGATGCCGGTTGTGGCTGCTAAAACTTTAATCAAAGGCGCCATTTTAATTGCTTCCGGCCTGGTGCCAAAAATGGATAATACTTTCATCATTAATCCTCTGCTTCGGTTTGTGGTACAAGCTTGGCATAGGGTATTAATTCCATGCCGGCTTCGGCTGCTAATTCGCAGGCTAATTGGTCGGGATAATCGCTATCAAAAACTACTTTGGCAATGCCACAGGTAACCATGGCTTTTACGCAGGTGGTACATGGCTGGGCGGTAACATACATGGTGGCACCTTCTAGGGCTAAGCCATGTCTGGCTGCAAAATTGCAAACATTGGCTTCGGCATGTTGGGCACGGCACATTTCCTGCCTTTGGCCGGAAGGAATGCCCAGCTTTTGGCGGATGCAGCCGGCCTCGTCGCAATGCCTTACCCCGGGCAAGGCGCCATTATAGCCGGTGCCCAAAACCCGTTTTTGCGGCGAAACCGCCACTGCCCCCACATGCCTACGCAGGCAGGTAGAGCGAGTAGCTGCATGATGTGCCATCGTCATAAAATACTGATCCCAGGATTGGCGCATAAATTTACCCCCTAATTGATAAAATTTAGCTTAATACAAAGTAGCTTAATAAAGCGCAAAAGAGGCGGTTAATCGCTCGACAATATCTTTAGCTTCGGCCTCTTGATCACTTAAAGCCAAATTGATGGCCAGGGCTACTTGGCGCATATCATCTTCTTTAAGGCCACGGCTGGTAACTGCGGCCGTACCTAAGCGAATACCGCTGGTAATGGTGGGTTTTTGTGGATCAAAAGGTATCGAATTTTTATTACAGGTGATGCCGATATTATCCAAGCGCAATTCGGCATCATGGCCGGTGATTTGCTTGGATCTTAAATCAACCAAAAGCAAATGATTATCGGTGCCGCCCGAAACTAAGCGCAGGCCATGCTCGGTTAAAGCGGCTGCAAAAGCGGCGGCATTTTTAACAACTTGCTGTTGATATTGTTTAAAATCGGGCTGCAAAGCCTCGCCAAAGGCTATGGCCTTGGCGGCAATTATATGCATTAAAGGGCCACCTTGCAAGCCGGGGAAAACGGCTTTATCGATAGCCTTGGCAAATTCTTGTTTGGCAAAAACCGCGCCACCCCTTGGCCCACGCAGGGTTTTATGGGTGGTGGTGGTAACAATATCGCAGTAGGGGATAGGGCTTTGATGGCAACCGCCTGCTACCAGGCCGGCAATATGGGCCATATCGGCCATTAAATAGGCGCCGCATGCTTTGGCAATTTCGGCAAATTTGGCAAAATCTATGGCTCGTGGATAGGCCGAAGCGCCGGCTACAATCAGCTTAGGCTTAATTTGCAGGGCTTGATCCATTAAGGCCTGATAGTCGATTTGCTCGGTATCGGGATTTACACCATAGGCGGCAAAATTATACCATTTGCCGGAAAAATTAACCGGGCTACCATGGGTTAAGTGGCCACCATGGGCTAAATTCATGCCCAAAATGGTATCGCCTTGTTCTAAAAGGGCAAAATAGGCGGCCATATTAGCTTGCGCACCGCTATGGGGCTGAACATTGGCAAATTCGGCGCCAAATAATTGCTTACCACGCTCGCGAGCCAAATCTTCCACAATATCTACATATTCGCAGCCGCCATAATAGCGATGCCCCGGATATCCCTCGGCATATTTATTGGTTAAAACGCTACCTTGGGCAGCCATAACGGCCTTGCTGGTAAAATTTTCAGAGGCGATTAATTCTAATTTGGAGCTTTGCCTTTGCAATTCTTGCTCGATGGCTTGGGCTACTTTAGGGTCGGCTTGTTTGATAAAATCTAAACTAAACATGGATATCCCCCTTTATAATCAAATCTACTTTAACGAAATTCATGCTCTAAATCCCTGATCATCTTAAGACGACGGCTATGACGGCCGCCTTCGAATTCGGTTTTAAGCCAGATTTCGGTAATTTCCTTCATTTGTTCTTGCGAGATAATTCTGGCCCCCATTACCAGAATATTAGCATCATTATGCTGACGTGTGGCCTTGGCCGAAAAAGTATCATGGCATAAAGAAGCCCTAATATCGGAAATTTTATTAGCCACAATACTCATGCCGATGCCGGTACCGCAAATTAAAATGCCAAATTCGCATTCGCCTTTGGCTACAGCCTTGGCTACAGAAGCACCGTAAATAGGATAATCGACACTATCTTCGGTATAGCAACCAAAATCATGGGCTATTAAACCCATTTTGGTTAATTCGGTTTTTAAAAATTCCTTAGCTGCAAAGCCGGCATGATCACTGGCGATAGCTATCATAAAATCAACTCCTAGACAAAGTTTGCTTAAAGTATAATAATATATTATATCAAAATTAATTACAAATTGCTAGCCTTTTTTAACACTTTTAGTTAAAAAATTTAAGCAAGCGCCTTTAAATTAATCCAAAAGCGGGTTTTGGGGCTTGCTTTCGGCAGTTTTTGCCATGGTTTGACCAAAATTATCCATCATGGTATAATTCCATCTTTGCATGGCAATAATGCCTTGATCATAAAGGGCATCTACTTTTTTATAGCAAGTTAAATCGATGGTTGGATCATTTTGGTTTGCAAAGCCTTCTAAATAGGTTTTAGCAGCCAAAAAAACCTCGCTAACTGCGGCTAAACGGTCGGCAAAACGGTCGTCATTAAAAAAATCAGAGCCAATTTGCTCATAAATGGCGCTGATAATTAAATCCACCGCCAACTGAGGCCAAATATTAGCAGCCATGGCCTGCTGATCTTGGGCGCAAATGTCCTCGAGCAGGGCAATAGGCATAATAAAATAAGCCTGATTTTTAGCCTTATAATTGCGGCAAAGCTGCGGCCATTGCCTTAAATAGCGGCTATTTTGCTGTTGGTCAATAGTTATCATAAAAAATCCTTATAATACTTAAATTTTCTTATATATTAATTCAACTTTTTATGACTAATACCTGCAAAACTGCCTAAAAATCGACAAGAAAAAGCTGATATAAGCTTTAGTTTTGGGGTTTGGTTTCTTTGGTTTTGTTTTCTTTAGGATTGACTGGAAAGCTTTTTATTATTTTTAAATTTTGTTCCGAGGCAATATAGATTTCCTCGCATTCTTTTTGGGCTGCGATTAAGCTGTTTATGGCCTCCTCAGTGGCTCTAAAAAGGGTATGGTATAATTTTTTATAGTCATTCATTTGTATCACTCCTTGATTTATTTTAGAACAATTTGCTCTAAAAGTCAATATCAAGTTATGCTTAGTTTTATAATTATTGGGGTGATTATTATGATAAAGTATCCTAGAATAAAAGACTTGCGTGAGGATGCCGATTTAACTCAAAAAGAGTTGGGTTTGGCCATCAATTTGCCTCAGCGCACTTATGCATATTATGAGAGCGGGCAAAGAATGATACCGCCTCATATTCTTTGTGCTTTGGCTGATTATTATCAAACCAGCGTAGATTATCTTTTGGGGCGTATTGATCAACGTTAAAAAAGGGTTGTTGCAAATCTAAAAATCATTTGCAACAGCCCTTTTTTATATGCTATAGTTTGCATAACTCGCCTTGTTTAAGATTAGAATCTGCAATTAATTCTAAAGCCGGATACAATTGCTTTAAATATTTATAAATCCGATTTTTTTGACCATAGATTAACGAACGATCCTGAGGCGCATAATGGATAATTGGTTTTTGATCATCGGCCTTAATTAGGCCGATAATTTGCCTTAACTTAATTTGGCTTTTTACCAATTGGCCAAATGATGGATGATAAGGGCCTGCTATCAATGCTTGCTCTAGGGATATGGAGGGCTGTAGCCCTAAGCGGGCAATAGGAATTTTTGCTTTTTGGGTAAGCTTAATCATATCGGCGCATAATAATACCGCCTGGCTTAAAGTTTGTGGTTTAAAGTGCCCTTTTTGGTACATGTCGGCTAAGGGGGTGTCTTTGATCACTAGGGTGGGGTAAATTCTTAATAAGGTCGGCTTTATGTTGCAGGCAATTTTTAGGGAATCAAGGGCCGATTGGCTGCTTTGTTTAGGCAAACCACACATTAATTGAATGCCCAATTCCAGCCGGGCTGCCTTTATTTGTAGGCTGGCATCAAGGGCTTGGTTGGGCTGATAATTACGGCCGCAGGCAGCTAAAACCGAGGCATCAAAGGATTGTATGCCCAGCTCTATTACCTTTACGCCTTGCTCTTTTAAAAAGGTTAAATTATCATGATCGATTAAATCGGGGCGGGTAGAGATGCGAATGCTATCAACTTTATTTTGGCTAAAGCCCTCGGCCACCGCTTGCAAATAATAGCTTTGCTTAGCTTTACTTAAAGCGGTAAAGCTGCCGCCATAAAAGGCAATTTGAGCAGCTGTTTGCCCTTGATAGGCTGCTATCTCTGCCTTGATTTGGTCGGCTGTAGGCAAATTGAGGCTGCCGCTAATGCGATGCTGATTGCAAAATACGCATTGATTGGGGCAACCCTGCATGGCTATAAAAAAGGGGATTATCGTTTTTTTAAGCGCCGCTTGCATTTTGGCCTCCTGCATCATAGCCTCCTGCACCATAGCCTCCTGCATCCCGGCTTATTGCATCTTGTTCATCTGTTGATAATGCCTGCTTACGGATATAATCTAAAGCTAGCGCGGCTATGCCTACCGCATTATCGCAGGCTAGTTTAGGTTGGGCAAATTGTAAATCAAAATTAGCTAATTCGGCCTTAAGCTTAGCTTTGATGATCGAATTGGAGGCCACGCCACCTACCAATAATACCTGATAGCAGTTTTTTTGCTTGGCCAAAATTTGTAAAGCTTTGGCCAGCGAGCGGCCAATATTAAAAAATACAGCCTGGGCTATGGCGGCAGGCGGCTGCTTGCCAATTAAGCGCTCGGCAGCAGTTTCGGCACCGGAAAAGGAAATATGATTGCCTTTAACTGCTGTTTTAAGGCGCAAATCGCCGGGCGGCATGCTAAGCGCCAATTGCTCTAAGGCCTTGCCGGCCGGAAAATCAAGGCCTAAGGCTACCCCAATGCGATCCACAAATTGGCCGGCAGCCAAATCGCAATCGCTGCAAATTTCGATATCAAAGCCTTGGGCTTTGGGTTTTATATATAAAATTTCGGTGGTGCCGCCGGAAATATGAATGGCCAAAAAAGGTTGTTGCCAGTTTAAATCGGCACTATAAAGGCCGGCTGCAATATGCCCTTCTTGATGCGAAAAAAGATATTTGGGCCTAGCATTTACCATGCTTAAGTTTAAGGCCAAATTGGCACCGGCCATAAAAACCGGCATATAAGAGCCTGCTTGCGGCCTAGGTGTGGCCGCGGCGGCAAAAAATTTGATGGCATTTGCCGCTTGGGCTTCGGTTAAGGCTTCTGCTAAAAGCTGGGGTAAATTTTGATTATGCTGAAAAAAGGCCTCGCTTTGGCGCAAACCCAAATTGCCTTTTTTAACATGCAAAAGCCGCTGCTTATTACTAAGCAAACGGCCATCTAAATCCATAATAGCCACCGAAGTGGTATAGCAGGAAGTATCAAATGCTAAAATCATTTTAATTATCCTTATTATCCTTTGCTTGCTTTTTGTAAACGGCATCAAGCACCGCATTTACAAAAGAGGGGCTGGCATCATCACCAAATTTTTTGGCCGCCTCGATAGCTTCGTTAATAATAATATTAGCCGGGGTCTGGCCTAAATTAAGCTCGGCCAAAGCATAGCGCAAAATAGTTTTGTCCACAGCAAATAAACGCTCGAAATCCCAGCTATGGCTATGCTCTTTGATTAATTGATCAGCCTTTTGCATATAATCGATGCTGGCTAAAAATAATTGCTTGGCAAAAAAATCATATTCTTCGTCCAGGTCAATTTCGGCCAAGCGATTGATGGCCATTTGCTTTTGCTGATCACCAAAACTATATTGATAGAGCATAATCAGCACTGCTTCACGCGCCCGCTTGCGGCCACCCGGAGCTAATAATTGAAAATCTAAGCTTAATTCAGCCGGATTATCGGCCGGTAATTTTGTCATACTTCCTCCTGCTTAATTACGGAATATATCGTCTACCTTTTTTTTAATATCCACTTTTTGATCAACTT
Source organism: uncultured Peptococcaceae bacterium (assembly GCA_964372025.1). Lineage (GTDB taxonomy): Bacteria > Bacillota > Dehalobacteriia > UBA4068 > UBA4068 > CAYJBP01. Next base: position 18,181 of record CAYJPF010000035.1, read on the forward strand.
TACGGCCAATAAATAAACCGCCTAAAATACAAATCGCAATAAATAGCGATTGCCAAAAGCCAAATTCCAAAACCAAAACCGCAAAGGCAAAGCCGATAATAATACCCATAGATTTGCCTTTATGATTACGCCAAGTATTGGCCATTACCTCAAAAATATCCATATCGCACCCCTTTTTGCCTATAATGCTTTATTATTATCGGATGTTGGTGTAGAAGCCGAGTTTGATGCTTGCTTAATTGTAATTTGCTTATCTTGATTAGTAGTGCTACTTTGATTAATTTGGCTAGCTTGATTGCCCGGCTTAGAACCATGAGAGCTTTTAGCGCTTTTAGCAGCAGCTTTATCGCTAATAATAATTATTTTTACTTGATTAACACTAAGGCCGGTAACATCTTCTACCCGGGTTTTAACCATTGCTTGAGCTTTAGTAGCCAAATCCGGCACTTTAACATCATCACTTAAAATTAAAGAAAGCTCAATTAAAATACCTTGTTCTAAAAGGCTAATTTTGGATTTTAGATCTGCAATTTCGTCGATGGTGGCGATGGTTTTATGCACCACATCATCAATTGCTGCCATGCTAATATTTACCTGGCCGCCATCGCCTAGGCTAAGCGGGGCATAGCTGGGCTTGCTTTTATAAACAAAGGCTACATAAAGGCCGCAACCGCCCAAAGCCAAAACAAGCAGCGCAACTAATAATAGTAAAGGCAAGGCAACGGAGCTGATTAATTGTTGCAAATTATCCAAAAAAAGTTTGGATAAAGCATGATCAAAACTAAAAACCACAATTGCCGAACCTAAAACAATAATTACTAAGCTAAAAATAGCTAATAATAAACGCCGCAAGGCATTCATAAGCCATCCTCCTCATTTCGCTTATAAAAAAGGCGGAGATTAACCCCGCCTTTTTTTAGCCTTCTTCTTTTTCAGTGGGTAAGCCTTGGGGGAAAGCCACTCCCTGTACATGTACATTTACGGCGGTTGTAATAAGGCCGGTCATATTCTCTACAGCGGCTTTTACCTTGGTTTGAACATCGGATGCCACCTGGCTGATGCTAATACCATATTCCACAATGCAGAAAATTTCGATTATGGTTTCCTCTTCATTAATTTCTACTTTAACGCCTTTGGTTAGGTTTTTGCGACCCAGCATTTCGGCAATGCCGCCGGAAAAACCGCCGCTCATGCCGGCAATACCTTCGATGTCGGCTGCAGCTAAACCGGCAATGGTGGCTACAACATCATTGGCTATTTTAATAGAACCAATGCCATTGCCTTCTAAATCATTTTCAACAATTTTTTCTTCGATATCAACCATAATAATTACCTCCCTAGTATATTTATAATATTTTTTTACGCACGGAACTAAGGGCTTATCCGTAGCATTGTAATCATTATACCATCATTTTGGTCATTATTCAAATAAAATTATTAAATATATTAAAATTATTATTAAAATCCTAAAAAACTAGCTAATCAGACAGTTTTAGGCAAATTATATTTGTAGAAAACTATTACTTATGTTATAATAAAACATAAAAATAATATAATAGACAAAGGGGATTTTTATGCAAATTACCAAAGTAAAAGTAACCCCGGTACGCGCTGCATTAAGTACGCCATATATGTGGAGCATGGGTTTATTTGAAGGAAGCTCGCGAGCGATAATCGAGATAGAAACCGATCAGGGCATTACCGGTATTGCCGAAGCCGGCAGTGCGGCTCAAACTAAGGAAATTGAGTCCTTAGGGCAAAGGCTAATTGGTTTAGATCCGCTTAAATTGGCCGATTGCGAGCGGCGAGCAATTTTAGATCAACGTTTTTTAAATGTTACCGGTGGTCATTCGGCAATTAAATGTTGGGGTGCTATTGATATTGCTTTATGGGATATTAAGGGTAAGGTTTTTGGTTTGCCATTATATCAATTATTAGGAGGGGCTTATCGTAAAGAAATTGCCTTTACCGAATATTTTGGTTTTGATAGCGGCCTTAAGCCCGATGGCACGGTAAACCCGGATTTGCGTCCTGAGGCGATAGCCGAATATTGCTTAAAGATGAAAGAAGAGCATGGCAGCACCATGTTTGAAGGCAAGCTATGCACAACCGAGAATATTAATTTGGATTTACAAACCATAAAGCTAATTAGGCAAGCAATTGGCGATGATGATATGCTGCGCCTAGATTGCAATTATGGTTATAGCATGATGACGATGAAGCAAGTGCTAAAGCAGGTGGAGCAATATAATATTCGCAGTATCGAAGACCCTGCTTTAGGCTATGATGATATGATGGAATTAAAGCGTTATACGTCTATTCCATTTTCTACGCATATGGTTGATATTAGGCATGCTATAGCCCATGGTGGGCCTGATGCCTTTGTGATAACGCCGGCTAATTTGGGTGGAGTTATCAATACCATTAAATTTATTGGGGCTTGCGAAATCTTTAATAAAGGCTGTTGGTTTTATAGTGGTTGTATGGGTATTGCAACGGCCTCGTACCTGCATTTTTCGGCAGCTTTTCAGCATATTAGCGAGCCGAGCCAATCATTATTCCGTTGGCAAAAAGAGGATATTATTTTTGGCGGGCAATTTCAAGCTAAAAACAATGTAGTGGCGGTGCCGGAAGGCCCGGGCCTGGGGGTGGCGATTGATCCTGCCGCTATGGAGCATTTACGCAGGGCTTTGCTTAATTTGGGGCCGGCGGTATCTTTTTATAATTTTAGTGATAGCGCCTATAATCCGCGTTTACCCAGGGCTTAAAGGCCGATTTGCCAAATATTAGGTAAATTTTAGAGGATATTGATATATTTTGTCGAAGTTTTTTAATAGGGGGAATTGTGTAAAATTGCATTAATTCTGTAATGTTGTTAATTTATAGCCTGCAAACTATGTATACTTGGGAAGGTTGATAACATGCCCGATTTAAAAAGAAAAAAGATGTTGATTGTTGATGATATTCCTATTAACAGGGTAATATTAGAGGATTTATTTTGCGATGATTATGAAATAATCGAGGCCGAAAATGGTTTAGAGGCCTTGGATTATATTCAGCAATACAAGGATGATTTGGCGATTGTGGCCTTAGACATTGTGATGCCCAAAATGGATGGTTTTGGGGTATTGCAGCAGATGAATGATAATGGCTTAATTGACAGTATTCCGGTGATTATGATAACCGGTGAAAATGATGATGAAAATATTTTTATGGCCTATGATTTGGGTGCTGCTGATTTAATTAACAAGCCATTTAATCCTAATATTGTAATTAAGCGGGTAAACAATGTAATTTCTTTATATTCGCATAAAGAAAATTTGGAGATGCAGTTGCGTTTACAAAAGGAGCAATTGGAGGATCAGGCTAAAAAGCTTAAGATTAGCAATCAATTTGTGATTGATGCACTTTCGACCACGGTAGAGTTTAGGGATTCGGAGTCGGGCGATCATATTAAAAGAATTCGCAGTTTAACCAGGCATTTATTAAATGCGGCTAAAGATGATTATGGTTTAAACGAGGATCAGATTGATATGATAGTAAATGCTTCGGCGATGCATGATATTGGTAAAATTGCGATTGCTGATGCTATTTTATTAAAGCCGGGGCGTTTAACTAAGGAAGAGTTTGAGATTATGAAGACGCATACGATCCGTGGTTGCGAGATTTTGCAGAGTTTGAATTATGCTCAGGAAGAGGATTATTATAATTATTGTTATGAGATTTGCCGTCATCATCATGAGCGTTGGGATGGTAATGGTTATCCTGACGGTTTAAAGGGTGATGAGATTTCGATTTGGGCGCAGGCAACGGCGTTGGCTGATGTTTATGATGCCTTAACTTCGAAGCGGGTATATAAGGATGCATATAGTCATCAAAAGGCGGTAAGTATGATTTTGGATGGCGAGTGTGGTATATTTAACCCTCAGTTATTGCGTTATTTTAACGAGGTAGAGCAGATGCTTTGCCAACAAGTGCAAGAGAGCAGATGAAAATTTTAGATAAAAAGGCTATTATAAACAAGTGGTTTATGATAGCTTTTTTAATTTGGCAAAGAGTTAAAAGTTTTACTCGATTTTTTACAAAAAATCGCGGGGTTTTGGGGGCAGCGCCCCCAAGGTCTTAAAGTGTTTTAAGTGATTTTAATTATTTTAAGCCAAATAAGCAGGTAAAATGTAGATTAGGTATTGATATATAGTGTATATATAGTTAAGTTGCTAGGCAAGATAATGTAAAATTGGCTTAAAAGCAGCGATTTTTGGCGCAGCCAAAAGAGCTATATGCGTCTTTCGGCGCAGCCGAAACAGCCCGAGGATTTGCTTTTTTTTGATTTGTTTTTTTGGGTTGATGATTGTTGTTTTGCTGGTTGTTGGATTGTTGGATTGTTAGATTGTTGATTGTTGCCTGTTGTTAGCTGGATTATAAGTTGCCTACATTTATCGGCGGATATTTATTTTGGGTTGTGCTTCGTGGGTTGGAAGGTTTGTCTTTTGTGCTTGTTGCATTTTGTTAGCTGGGTTGTGGGTTTCTTCAATTTGTCGGCGGATAGTTAATTTGGT
>CAYJPF010000036.1:0-10671 GCA_964372025.1 uncultured Peptococcaceae bacterium
TGATATCTTCGATTGTATCGCTATCCTCGATATCAGCATCTACATCGGCAGCAGCTTCCGGCGAATCGCTATCACTATCGCTAGCGCTAGCAGGCATTTCGATGATATCTTCGATTGTATCGCTATCCTCGATATCAGCATCTATATCAATAGTAGTTTCCGGCAAATCATCACCGCTAGCAGGCATAACAAAATCAGCCTCTATAGCCATTGCTTGCGGCTCGCTTGCTTGGCTAGGCTCAGTTAGGGGGGGATTAGCTGCCGTAGCTGCGGTTTCGTCCGGCTCGGGGGCGGGCGGATTTGGCCTATTTACATAGGGTGCCAGCTTTGTGGGAGGGGGCGGGGTCTGAAAGCGGGCCGTGTTTACACTCTGACGCTTGCCCGGATTAGGGGCTTGCTCCTGATTTTGATTGGGCTTGGCGTTTATGTCCAGCTCAGGTATGCTATCAATTATATTGTTAGCATTAAGGGTGGCTCCGCAAGATAAACAAAAGCGATAAGCCGCATCGACTTCGGTATAACACCGACCGCAATATGTCATGTTCGCCCTCCTATTAAGTGTATTTTTTCCGATAAATGAATTTAATTCCACAAATAAAGGCCGTTTTCCTGCTTTTTTGTGATAAATAGTGCAACTTAAATGATAATCGGCCTGCCAACTAAGCACTTATAGGCAGTCTTGATTGCCCTAAATCATATATAATTTAATACAATGATTAATTGTCCGTAAATATCGATGTAAATTAGACACCAGGTACCAAATCCGGAGCTGGTATCTGGTGTCTAAGATAAAAATTGACTAAAGGCAGCTAAATACTCGGCTTTAACCTCTGCCAAATATTGCTCGGCCATCGCCTGATTAGCGCCACTTATGCTAAAATAAAAGCGAATTTTGGGCTCTGTGCCGGAAGGACGCGCCTTAATCGAGCTGCCATCGCTAAAAGTTAGCCCCAGCAAATCCATTTGCGGAAAAGCAAGCGGCCTAATCTGATCGGCTACTTGTTGCTGGGCTAAACCATAATCTTCCCTGCTTAGCACGGTTTTGCCACCAATGATTTGCCGCTTATCACTTTTAATTGCCAGCATTAAATCGGCCATAATCGCTTGGCCTTTCAGGCCATCAAAACTATAAGCCTGCTGATAATCAATAAAATAGCCATATTGATCATAAATTTCAATCAATACATCTAGCAGGCTTTTTTGTTGATAATGCTGATAATATAATGCCGCTTCGGCCACCAAAGCGCAGGCCAAAATTGCATCCTTATCACGGGCATAGGCACCTTTTAAATAGCCCATACTTTCTTCAAATCCAAATAAAAAATTGTCCTTTAGTAAATTTATTTGCTCGCCGATAAACTTAAAACCAACCGGCACATTAGTAATTTTTGCACCCATTGCTTTTATCATTTTATCGGCTAAACTGCTGCTAACTATGCTTTTAACTATAGTTAAATCCCCATTAAATGCATTATTTTGCTTAAGGCAATTAATCAAATAATAAGCCAAAACCAAGCCAATTTGATTACCGCTAAATTGATAATAGCTGCCATCGGCTTGCCTAAGGCAAACCCCCAGCCGATCGGCATCGGGATCGGTTGCCAAAACCAAGGGCGCATTTAAGGATATCGCCTGCTTAATAGCCAAATCCATCGCCGACCTATCCTCGGGATTGGGGCTTGCCACCGTGGGGAAATTGCCATCGGGGTTAGCTTGCTCCTCAACTATATGCAAATCGCTAAAACCGCTGCTAAGCAGCACTTTGCGACAAAGCTCCAAACCTGCCCCATGCAATGGACTATAAACAATAGCCAGCTTAGAGCCATGATTAGCGCATAAATCACGATTTAATAGCTGCTTGCTTACTTGCGCCAAATATAAATCATAAATATCATCGCCTATAATAGTAATTAAGCCCTGCTCTAGGGCATCTTGATAAGCCATCGGCACAATCGGCCAAGCCAAATCGGCTATAATATCCTGAATTTGCGCCGCCGCCTGCGGCCCAATTTGCGCCCCATCGCTGCCATAAACTTTATAGCCATTATACTGCTTAGGATTATGGCTGGCCGTAATTACCACCCCGGCCGCCGCCTTAAGTTGACGCACCGCAAAAGAAAGTGCTGGCACAGGAGTTATGTTATTAAATATATAGGTTTTGATACCCATTATTGCCAGCACAGAGGCAGTTTCTTTAGCAAATTGCTCGGAAAAATTACGGCTATCATAGGCGATAATCACCGGCTGCTTTAAATTAGGGTTTGCCTGCCATAAATACTTTGCCAAAGCCGCCGTAACCCGCCTAATTATATAGATATTGATACGATTAGTACCGGCAGCCATAATGCCTCGGATGCCGGCCGTGCCAAACTGTAAATCGCCACTAAAACGCTCGGCTATTTGCTGATCATCAAGAGCCTTTAATTCATCAAAAGCGTTCGCAAAATAGGGCTTATTGAGCCATTCTTGATAAGTTTGATTAGCTCGATTAGCTTGATTAGTCAAAATTACCGCCCTCCATAAAAGCATATTTATGATCATAAAAATCGGTTGCCATTTGGCGCTTTAGCAGCTGATTAGCCTGCAAATGCTCCAATAAATAGGCCGTTTGACGCAAATCGGCAGCACAAGCCTTTGCCAGCTGATGGCTGCTAAAATACTGACCTGCATGCTGCTCTAAATAGGCAAGTAGCTGGCCTTTAAGCATAATAATCTGCTCGGCCGATTTTTTGCCGCTTTCTACCGCCGGCTGATGATAGGCATTAATTCCAATCAAGGCGGCATAATATCCCACTGCCCGCTCATAAAGGGCAATTAAAAACCCCAGGTAAAAGGCGTTTAATTTGGGTATAGTTATGCTTAGGCTGGGCTTATTTTTGGTAGCCAAGGCCTGCTCGGTGCCTAACCAAAAAGCCTTTAAATAGTCGCCTGCTATTGAGGCAGGATTATCAATTTTGGTCGCCAGCTTATCATTTTGCCTGCTATCGGCCATAATATCATCTATATTATCTTGCATTATGATAATAAAATTAACCAGCGCCCTATCGCTGCCATCGAGGATTTGCTGCAAAAAGCTATGCTGATCGCTGCTGCCCTTATTGCCATAAACCGCCAGGCCTTGCCCTACCTTGCGCCCTGCTAAATCATATTCCTTGCCCAGCGATTCCATGATTAACTGCTGCAAATATTTGCCCAAAAGAGCCAGCCGATCTTTATAAGGCCAAATTATTAGCGAGCTGCCACCTTGGCCTTTGCTAAGATAAAGCCAGCATAAGGCCATCATTAAGGCCGGATTTTGCCGATAATCATTGCTGTTTTTTTCTGCCAAATTTTGCTGAGGACGGCTTAGATTATCAGCCGCTGCAGCACCATCAAGCAATAAGTTGATATCTATGCCCTGTAGCCCCAGCGGCAAAAGGCCCACTGCCGCCAATAAAGAAGTGCGGCCGCCAACCCAATCCCAAAGCGGAAAAACAGCAAGCCATTTATTCTTGCCCAAATTTTGCAATTTGCTATCTGCCGCGGTAATGCAAAGGGCATTAGGCCAAAAATCCAAATTATTTTGCTGCCAAAAGGCCTGCGTAGCTGCCATGGCCAAATTAGTTTCTACAGTATTGCCACTTTTGCTGATTACAATAATTAAGGTGGTGGCCAGTTGCGGCGCAAGTTTGGCCAAGGTGTCGCTGATGCCGGCCGGGTCGCAATTATCGATAAAAAAGAGCTCTAGCGGTTGATTAGGCCTGCTTAAGGCCGAGCTTGCCAATTGGATAGGCAAAGATGAGCCGCCTATCCCCAAGATTAAAGCTTGATTGTATTTTTGACCATTAATTGCACTTATTTTACCGCAATGAACTTGTTCGATAAAGTTATTAATAGCAGACGCGTTTTTGTCGATATCTTGCCTAATTTGGCTATTTGGCGCTAGCTTGGGATTACGCAGCCAATAATGGCCAACCATGCGCCCTTCGTCGCTATTTACGGTTTTGCCCTGTTCTATATCTTGCATATTAGCCAGGCTACGGGCTATATCGTCTGCTTTTTCCCGGCCAAACTCGGGCGGCAAATTTACCATTTGCCAATCTAGGCAAAATCCGCTTATTTTATCAAAAAACAAATCATAATTAGCCATAAAATCCACCTATTCAAAAATTTATCTATTATATATATCGGTAGTTTTGTGCCATAAGCAAGCTTTTTTTATTTAAGGTCAAAAGTTTTATTCAATTTTTTACAAAAAATTGCGGGGGTATTGGGGGCAGAGCCCCCAAGGTATTAAAGAGGTTTTAAGCCTACCAAAAAACTAAGCAAGCAAATCAAAATCCCAACAAAAAAGCTGGCAGGAAGTAAAATAGGCTTAAAACCGGCGCCTTTTGGCGAAGCCAAAACAGCCCGAAATATCAAGTAAGAAACTGATAACCTCCATGGATATAATAAAAGGGCTGTCGTAATGCGACAGCCCTTTTTTATTATGCTATTTCGTCTTTGTCTTGTGTGTTAACCGTTAGTAATAACGGCTTTTCCTTTTTCTCTACCGAATCCTTCGTAATTACACACTTATGAATATCCGCACGCGAGGGGGTTTCGTACATTATATCCATCAGTAAATCCTCCATAATCGCCCTTAAACCGCGCGCCCCGGTATTACGGCGCAAAGCCTCAGCAGCTATGGCCGCCACAGCATCATTCTTAAACTCCAAATTTACATCGTCCATAGCAAATAAACGCTTATATTGCTTGATTAAAGCATTTTTAGGCTGGCTCAATACGCTAACCAAAGCCGCCTCGTCTAAAGCCTGCAAAGTTACAATTACCGGCAACCGCCCCACAAATTCAGGGATAAGGCCAAACTTTAATAAATCCTCAGGCAATATCTTAGCCAAAATATCGTTCATGCTGCGCTCTTGCTTGGTTTTAATCTCCGAGCCAAAACCCATCGTATTCTTGCCCAAACGGTTCTGGATAATCGTATCAACACCGCCAAATGCACCGCCGCAAATAAAAAGTATATTGCTGGTATCAATTTGGATAAATTCCTGATGCGGATGCTTACGCCCACCTTGCGGCGGTACAGATGCCACCGTACCCTCCAAAATCTTAAGCAAGGTTTGCTGCACGCCTTCGCCGGAAACATCACGGGTAATCGAGGGATTTTCCGATTTACGGGCGATTTTGTCGATTTCGTCAATATAAATGATGCCCTTTTCGGCACGCTCTATATCAAAATCGGCAGCCTGAATTAGCTTAAGCAGGATATTCTCCACATCTTCGCCCACATAGCCGGCCTCGGTTAGCGAGGTAGCATCGGCCACCGCAAACGGTACCTGCAAAGTGCGCGCCAAAGTTTCGGCCAGCAAGGTTTTGCCGCAACCGGTGGGGCCCAACATCACAATATTGCTTTTTTGCAATTCAACTTCGGTATTATCATCCTCGGCATAAATGCGCTTATAATGATTGTACACCGCCACCGATAAAGACTTTTTAGCAGCCTCTTGGCCAATTACATATTGATCTAAGGCAGATTTAATCTCCATAGGCTTAGGAATATCAATCGGCTCGATAATTTCCTCTTCGATAATTTCCTCGGCAATAATCTCATTGCAAAGCTCAATACACTCATTGCAAATATAAGCGCCGGGGCCGGCAATTAATTTTTGCACCTGGTTTTGGCTTTTTCCGCAAAACGAGCAGCGAGGTATAGTTTTTTCTTCCATTTTTTTTAGCCTCTTTTCTAAAAGCTTAATTAGCTTACTTTTTCTTGCGGCTTGTGGTGGCTTTTTCTATTTTATGAGGTTCTACCACGCTATCTACCAGGCCATAATCCTTAGCTTCGATGGCAGTCATAAAATGATCGCGCTCGGTATCTAAAGAAATTTTTTCCAAACTTTGGCCGGTTCTTTCGGATAAAATTGTATTCATTTTATCCCTAATCCGCAGAATATGACGGGCATGAATATCAATATCGGTAGCCTGGCCATGCGCACCGCCCGAGGGCTGATGAATCATAACCTCGCTATTGGGCAAAGCCAGCCTTTTGCCGGGCGTGCCTGCTGCCAGCAAAAATGCCCCCATCGAAGCCGCTAGCCCTACGCAAATAGTGGATACATCGCAGCGAATATACTGCATAGTATCATATATGCCCAGGCCTGCGGTAATGGAACCGCCGGGGCTATTAATATATAGGCGCACATCTTTGTCGGGGTCTTCGGCCTCTAAGAACAAAAGCTGAGCTATCACCAAATTGGCCACCGTATCATCAATTGCATGGCCTAAAAAAATTATTCTGTCTTTAAGCAAACGGGAGTAAATATCATAAGAGCGCTCGCCTCTATTTGTTTGCTCAACAACCATCGGTACTAAAAAACTCATTAATCATTCCCCTTTCCCCTTCATGTATACCCGCAAATTGGCAAATTTATACCTAAAGTAAGCGTTTAATTATTAGATTTAAGCTTCTTCGTCAATTTCTTGCACATTGGCCATAATTTCTTCGCTGATATCGGCATTTTCGTAAATGAAATCGGCAGCTTTTTGACGGGCAATGCCGGCCTTGATATTCTCGATTTGACCATTTTTGCTTAAAGTTTCTTTAATTTGCTCGGCCGGCTGCCAATAAGCAGCGGCGATTTGGGCAATTTCGGCCTCTAAATCTTCGTCGGAGGCGATGATATTTTCGGCCTTAACTACTTCATCTAAAAGCATTTCGCGCTGAATGCTATTTAAGGCCTCATGACGATAGCCTTCTCTAAATTGCTCCATGGTTTGGCCGGTAAAGGATAAGAATTTATCCATCTCCAAGCCCTGCATTTGCAGGCGGCTTTCCATGCCGGAAATTAATTGCTCTAAGCGATCTTCAATCATCACTTCCGGCAAATCAAATTCGATATTGGCAATGGCAGCATCTAAGGCAGCTTGCTTGGCTTTTTCCTCGGTATCTTTATCCAATTGCTCTTGCAATCTGGCTTTTACCTCGGCTTTTAACTGCTCTAAATTTTCGGCAGTTTCGCTTAAATTGGCGGCTAATTCATCATTAATTTCCGGCAAAATCCGCTTTTTAATGCTGATAACTTTAACCTTAAATACAACCGGCTTGCCGGCTAAGCTTTCCTCTTGATAATCCTCGGGGAAGCTTACATTTACTTCCAATTCCTGATCTACTTGCACGCCCATTAATTGATCTTCAAAGCCGGGGATAAAAGTATTAGAGCCCAGCTGCAAAGGGTAATTCTCGCCTTTGCCACCATCAAAAGGCACGCCATCCAAAAAGCCTTCGAAGTCGATATTTACGATATCGTCTTTGGCGGCAGGAGTGCCGGCCTCAATATCTTCAAGGCGCGATAAACGCTGCCTTTGATTTTCGATATCGGCATCGATGGCGCTATCTTCCACTTGGGCCGAATATTTGGTAACTTTTAGGTTTTGGTACTGGCCCAAAGTAATCTCGGGGCAGGCGGTAAAGGTGGCTGTAAATACAAAAGGCTGATCTTTAGCCATAGTTACAATATCGATTTTGGGCTGCTCTACCGGCTCTAATTTTAATTCGATTAGGCCTTCTGTATAGGCGCGCGGCAAAATATCATCGGCGGCCTCTTGCAAAATGGCATCATAGCCTACAAAGTTTTCCAGCACAGCCTGCGGCACTTTGCCCTTGCGAAAACCGGGAATATTTACCTGGCCGGAAATGCGCTTAGATGCCTGCTTAACCGCCAAGGCCATTTCTTCAACCGATACCTCGGCCTGCATAATTTTTTGATATTTTTCTCCATCGCTTACTGTAAATTTCATATTTACCCTCCTAATTAAATAACAATAATCTATGTTTTAAAAATTGCATAGCAAAAATGAGCTAAAACTAGCCTAAAATTCAATATTCTAGCTTAAAGATAAAAACTCCTGCTAAAAACAAAAAAGATGCCAATTAAAAATAATTAAGCATCAAATTTATTTAATTGTCGTGCCCACCTGTTTCGAAAACTTTCTTCCAAGCGTAACCCGCACAGCCAACTCAAATCAGGCACCCCTACAACACCCGGGACAAATCTGCTTACCGCTGCTTTCTTCCGAACCTGACGGGGTTCACAGCAGCCCGCCGCATAGGACCCAATTCTCAACATTACTTATGCGGGGCAGACCTTACAAAAAAGCCCCTCAACCAGGTTATCGACCCTCCATATAGCGGATTGAAGGTTACAAGGTACCGCTAACACCCCGCCTGGCACGACAAACTTATGAATAATTTAAGCTTGTGGTATTATAGCATATATTTTTGGCTTTTTCAAGGGGTAAAACAAATTTATTTTGCTAGCTGCCATTTTTAGACAATTTATTGCTTATTATAAAAAACAATAAGCTAGGCTAATTTTATAGAAAATGCCAATACTAAGCCAAAATCGGCGAATTATAATTGACATTTTGCCTTTTTTGGGTAATGATATAGAGGATATCTGTTTGCTGAGAAAGGATAATTATATGAAAATCAAAAACGGTTTAATATATATAATAGGAAGCGATTGTTTAGGCACCGGCGAGCTTGAATTGGGGCAAAACTTAATGAAAACATTTTTTTATTCCCAAAGCGAGGCCGATACTCTGCCCCAAGCCTTCCTTTTCATCAATGATGGCATTAAACTTACCACCAAAAACTCGCCGGTGCTGGATTATCTTAAGGCGCTTGAGCTTAGCGGGGTGGAAATTTTAAGTTGCGGCGCTTGCCTAAACTATCATAATTGCGAGGCCGATTTGGCCATCGGCGGCATTACCAATATGTACAGCATTGTGGAAATGATTAATGAAGGGGAAAATGTGATTAGTCTATGATCAATGATATTTTAAAGCAGCCAATGGCCGCCAAAGCCCAGCAGGATGCCGGCTTTTATGTAATAACGTTTAGCTCGGTAAGCTATGCTATTTCGGCCGAGCAGGAGTTGTCTGATAAAGCCAAGATTAAAATAATACCAACCCCGCGCGAAATTGCCGCCACCTGCGGCATGGCCTTGCGCTTAGATGCCTGTAGCGAAGGCGATGCCCTTAATTTATTTAGGCAGGTTGATGATGGCCAAAATCTTTATGCCTTAGGGCCTAAGGTGGCCGGCAAACGGAGTATGGATTTGATTAATCATTAAAGAGTGTTATGCTATGTGCTCAATTAGGGAGGCTTTATGGAATATAGCAAAACGGTAAATATTGCTAAACTAAAAAAGGATGCCGAAAATTATTATAATAGCGGTTTTTACTGCTCCGAGGCAATTGTAGCCAGTATTAGGGAGAATTTTAACCTGGATATTTCTGCGGATATTGTGATGGCCGCCTCCGGTTTTCCGGTGGGGATTGGCGGATCTAAATGCCTGTGTGGCGCTGTTTCGGGTGGTATTATTGCCTTAGGATTATTTTTTGGACGCAATCGCCCCAATGATAAAAAAATTAAATTATGTATGAAATTAAGTGCCGAATTGCATGATTATTTTAAAGGCCAAAATCGGGCCCTTTGTTGCCGAGTTTTAACCTCTGATTTAAAATTGGGTTCCGGTAAACATATGGAGCAATGCACTTATTTTACCGGCCAAGTTGCCGAAAAAACCGCCCAAATTATTGCCCGCGAGCTTAAAATCAAAAATATAGCTTAACAGCTACTAATAAGGAAGATTAAAAATGCGCTTAACAGAATTAACCAAAAATGCAGGCTGAGCTGCCAAAATAGGGCCGGGTGCCCTCGAGCAGGTTCTTTGCCATTTGCCAAAATTTAATGATCCCAAGCTAATTATCGGCTTTGATAATGCCGACGATGCCGCTGTATACCAAATCAATAGCGAGCAGGTTATGGTGCAAACCGTCGATATTTTTCCGCCGGTGGTCGATGACCCCTACCTTTACGGACAAATTGCCGCCGCCAATTCCCTAAGCGATCTTTATGCAATGAATGCCAAGCCTACCATTTGCATGAATATTCTTTGCCTGCCCGAAAACTTGCCAAAAGCTGACGTAAAAGGCATATTGGAAGGTGGCTACGACAAAGTAAAAGAGGCCGAGGCTATAATTGCCGGCGGCCATACAATTAAAGATAATGAACCTAAATACGGGCTTTGCGTTACAGGCTTTGCTCATCCGAATGATATTTTGGCCAATAATGGCTTGCGCCAAGGCGATTTGCTAATTTTAACCAAGCCGATTGGCAGTGGTATCCTTAATACTGCGCATAAGGCTGATTTAATTTCGGCAGAGGCCGCCCGCAATTTGGCGGCCAGCATGGCTTATCTGAATAAATATCCTTATCAAATTATGCAAAAATTTAAGCCTACCGCTTGCACCGATATCACCGGCTTTGGCCTTTTAGGCCATGTTTACGAGATGGCTCATGCCAGCAATTTAACGGTAGAAATTATGTCCGATAAAGTGCCTTTTATGGACGAGGCTGCCGCGATGGCGCAAATGGGCATTATCCCGGTTGGGGCTTATAGCAATCGCGAGTATTTGCAGGATAAGGTTTTGCTTAAGCCCGATTTGCCGCTGCATATTTCTGATTTGCTGTTTGATCCGCAAACCTCCGGCGGCTTGCTAATTGCTGCCCCCGAGGCCGAGGCTTATCGCCTGCTTAACGCTTTGCAGGGCGAGATACCTCAGGCTGCTATTATTGGCCGGGTATTGGCTAAAGATAAATCGGATTTGATTGTTATTTAA
>CAYJPF010000036.1:10771-22425 GCA_964372025.1 uncultured Peptococcaceae bacterium
AAAAATTGAGTAAAACTTTTTAGGATAATGCCTGCATAATTGCTGTGGCTACATAGTCTACTTCCTTTAGGGTATTAAAGTAACCCCAGGAAAAGCGCACTGTGCCATTAGGATAGCTGCCAAATGTTTGATGGGCATGTGGCGCGCAATGGAGGCCGCAACGGGTTAGAATGCCATGATCTTGCTCTAGGGTATAGGCCATTTCGGCATTGTCGATTATTTGGCTAAAATCTAGGGATATCACCGCCGAGCGGTTTTTTTGTGCTTGATAGCCAATCAGTTTTACTTGTTCGATATTGCCTACTTTTTCAACAAAAGCCTCGTTTAGGGCTTGTTTATGGCTTTTTATTTGCTCAATGCCCTGCTCTAATATATAATTTAGGCTATGGTTTAGGCCAATTATACCCGGAATATTCATCGTGCCCGGCTGGAATTTATCGGGCAAAAAATCGGGCATCCATTCCTTATCGGATAGGCTGCCGGTTCCGCCCAAAATTAGCGGATTTAGCTCTTTGGCCAGCTTATCGCTTAGCAAAATTGCGCCAATGCCTTGCGGCCCCAATAGGGATTTATGGCCGGGCATTATCAGGGCATCTATATGGGCGGCTTGCATATCAATGGCTTCACTGCCTGCGCTTTGGGCGGCATCCACTATAAAAAAAGCCCCCTTTTTGTTACAAAGTCGACCGATTTGCTCAAGCGGCATGATGCTACCGCTAACATTCGAGGCATGATTAAGCACCACCGCTTTAGTTGGCTTATTAAGCAAATCCTCGATATCCTTTAGCGCCAATTCGCCTTGGGTATTGGCTTTGACAATCGCCCAATCCAGGCCTTGTTTGGCTAAGTTGGCCAGAGGGCGCACCACCGCATTATGCTCGATCGAGCTGCTAATTACGCGGTCGCCCGGCTTTAAAAGGCCTGCTATAACCATATTTAAACCCCAGGTAGCCCCGGGCGTAAAGATAATATTTTTGATATTTGGGCAATTAAACATATCGGCCAATAGCTTGCGGGTGGCAATTACTTTTGCCTCTAGGCTAAAAGCCTCGCTATAACCGCCACGGCTGATATTGATGCCAAAATTATCAATATGCTCGCCCATAATTCGCCCCAAACCGGGCGCTTTAGGAAAAGAAGTGCTACCATTATCACAATAAACTTTCATTTGCTCACCTTCATAAATATAAATTAAATTGCATAAGGAGATATTATGGAAACTATTATTATTGATGCCTGCGGCCTGGCTTGTCCCGAGCCGGTAATTAAGGTAAAAAAAGCACTTGGCCAAGGCTGTACGCAATTAACAGTGCTGGTAGATAATAAGATTGCTGTAGAAAATATCAGCCGTTTTATCAATAATAAGGGGCATGCTTTTACTATGGAGCAAGCCGATGATATTTTTACAATTATTATTACTGTTTAGATTAAATCTAAAATATACTGCCTAAATGCAGCTGCTGCCGGCGACAAAATTGCATTTTTACTATGCACCAAGTAAAAAACCCTGGTTTTTTGCAAGCCTTCTATATTAAATATTCTTAAATTATGATGATGCTTATTTAATTCGGCCACTTTTTGCGATATTATCGATACCCCCAAGCCTGCCCCAACCGAGCTAATAATTATCTCGGCGCTATTAATGCGGGCTGCGATATTTAAGGATTTAAGGGTTTTGCCATACTTTAGCAGCTCGTTTTCTAATACTTTGGCTGTGGCCGAGCCGCTTTCGCGACCAATAAAGGGGCAATGCAAAAAATCTTTAACGCTAATAGTGTCGCTGTCAATATGCTCCAAAAAGCCCTTGGATGGCGCAATTAAAACATCTTTATCTTCAAAAATTGGTTCAAATATTAAAGCTTGCTGTTTATCAATTTGACCAACAAAGCCCAGCTCGCCCCTGTTTAGGGCAATATTATCCACTACCTGCACACTAGAGGATTGCTCCAAATAAAACTTAATCTGCGGATAGCTAATTTTAAAATCGGCCATCAGCTTTGGCAAAAATACCAAGGCCGGCACGGTAGAGCTTTGCAATTCAATAATCCCTTGGGGATTATTTTTTATATCCAAAATTGCCGCTTTGGCCTCATCACGGGTGTTTATTAAATTTAGTGCATAATTATAAAAATGCTGGCCGGCTGCCGTAGCCAAAACCTGTTTATTATTGCGCTCTAAAAGTTTAATGCCCAATTCCTTTTCTAAAGAGCTGATATGCAGGCTAATCGTTGGCTGGCTTAAAAAAGTGGCATCTGCCGCCTTAGAAAAGCTTTTATGCTTAATCACATTTACAAAAGCCTCGATTTGTCTAAATTCCATAATAGCTCCTTTAGATATTGTCGACAGTACCTGGTTTTCTTAACTATTATTATAGCAGCTTGGGCTTAATTTGGCAAGGGTCTGCACCTTTTGGCCGCAAAAACCATATTATATAGTGATAAATGTTCATTTGTCCAAAATAAAATTGAGGTGATACTATGACAACCCTGCCCTTATCCGTAATTCCCGAGCCGCCCGGCGCGGCTGTAGTTAGCAGCAATTCCAATAACTGTGCCGCCGTGCCCTTTATCATTTTTGAGCCGCAAAACAACCAGCTCTACCCCAATTTAGAATATATTAGCGGCTACGCTGCCCCCAATGCCACTATCGATTTTAGCCTTGGCGACCAACAATTTGCAACCACCAGCAATGGCGATGGCTTCTTTTGCGTAAGCTTTCCGCAAACTTTAAGCACCGGTTATTATAGCCTAACCGCCACCATGCAATATGGCTGCTGCTGCAAAGAAGTAAGCGTAGATTTTGTAGTGGCCGGCATCGTGCCGCAACCGACCAGCCCCAGCTTAGTTACCGCTAGCAGCTGTTAAAGTTGCTTAAAACCCGCCAATCCCAAAAGGGGCTGCCGCAATGCGACAGCCCCTAAAATTTTTGCTAAGATATAGCTTTTGTTTAGTTAAAATACTAATCCTCATGCCGGGGGTTAGCGCCCACAATTACCGCCCCTTGCGCAATTGCCGTAACAATATCGGCCTGTACCTGGGTGGATAATATTGATGCTCTGGCCATGGCCTCGCCCAATTCGGATACCACATAATGCTGCGGCACAATATTTAAGGCATAAGCCTTTACATCAGCCTGGCAGCGGTCGCAGGTGCACATATCCGCACTATTCATCGTTTGCATCAAAAACATATCAACCAATTCTTCCGATACATTTTTTAGCTCATAATGCTGAGTATTGCCGCGCCCAATATTTTCTTTAACCTGAACCATAGCCCTGCCTCCTTAGATTGTTATCTAATCTATTTTATCATTAATTTGCCGATTTAGCAAGCAATTATCCGCAAAAACCCAATTTAGCCAAAATAGTTTGCGCCAAATCATCCCGATTATGCTCATCAATGGCCAATAATTGCACATTTTTATGCTTTAATATCGGCTGATGCCAAGCAATTTCCTTCAAACGCAATACCCCAATTATTGGCTTATCTTGCTCCAGTAAATCATAAATTGCCTGCACAAAAAGTGGAGATTTTGCTTCGATAAAACCCAATTCGTCCAGATAAATAATGTCGGCCTTTTGGGCGGCTTGTATTAATTGGCAACCAAAATTATCAAAAACATCGCTATACGTAACAAAACCTTGGCTATAATCGGCAATAATTTGATGATTTTGGGGCTGATTTAAGTCGCTTAAGTAGATTTTTTGGCCGCCTAAGCTGTCATGAAAGGTGCTAATGCCGGCCACAGTTTGGCCATTTGCCATCAGTTTTGCCCTAACTGCGGCCAAAACCGTGGATTTGCCGATGCCGCAAGCCCCACGCAAAAACAATTTATTAGCCATTTTTAATACCGGAAATTATATACATTTGCTCGGTATCTACCAAAATATCGATATTAAAATGTTCTTGCCAAATTTTTTGCTCGCTAAAAGCAGGCTGCAAATGATCGGCAATATGATCGCCATGCTCGCTATGATGGGCATTTATTTGGGCAGCCGAGCTGCTATGGGCGATAATAAAACGGCCGCCATCAACTAAAATATTAGCCAAATGCGCAGCTAAAGCCGGCTTATCGGGAAAATGAGGATAGCAATTAAACATTATTGCCGCCCCAAAGCCTTTTTGCTTAAAATCCAAAATATCGCCGCAAACAAAGCTGATATTAGCAGCCGCATTTTTGCCCTTAGCTATGGCCAACATTTGCTCCGATAAATCAACTGCGGTTATGTGGCCAATTTGCAACTTTTGCAAATAAGGCAATAATATTCCGGTGCCGCTACCAATATCCAAAACTTGCTCCAAATTATTAAGCGCTGCCAAACCTAAAATAATATTGATTTTAGCACTATCATCATTGGCTAAATTATCCCAATCGGCAGCTATCGTATCAAAAAGTTGACGATTTTTAACAATTTCCTGTTGATAATTGTCCATATTATTCCCCTTTAAACATGCCGCTCCAGGCAAGGTTTTTCTAAGGCTAAAAGTTTGCTTAAAGTTAGTACTAAAGGTGGGATTAAAGCAATTTGCAAAATAATGCCCGGCAAGCTAACAATAAAAGATGCGCTAATAAATGCTTGCCAACCATAAGTGGTTTGCCCTAAACCAAAAAGTATAGTATTGATTACACCGCTAACAATACGGCCAGCCAACATCGCCAAAATTAAAGAGATGTATAAAGATGTTTTAGAGTAATTAAAACGGCTGAACACTGCATAAAAATGCCCACTTAAAAAGCCATAAACAGCTAATTCAAATACCATAGTAAAGGCGGTGGGAAAAATCGGCGGCATCCCGGTTAAAACCGAAGATAGTAGCGGCAAAATCATCCCGGCCAGCATCCCAAATTGCCTGCCACAAATCATGCCGCATAAAAAAATCGGGATATGCATTGGCAAAAGTACATTGCCGGCGGCAATCAGATGAAAAAACGAGGGCAAAAGTAGGCCAATTGCTATAAAAAGAGCAGTTAAAATCATTTTTTTGTTCTGTAATGTTTGCATAAAATTACCTCCACATTGCATTATACCAATAAAACCTAAAATAAGCAAGCAAATTTATAAATTATTATATCCTAGCAGGAATTTTGCCATTAATAGCGAATTATATATTGTTTAAGATTTAACTTAATATGACTTATTTTAGATTGGTGGAGGATTTTTTATGGAAGACAATAAGCAAATTTTAGGCTCGGTTTATCAGCCGGGGCAAATTGAGGAGCAGCGTTATCAGTTTTGGCTGGATAATGGCTTTTTTAGCGAAAGCCAAAACCCCGATGGCGAGCCGTTTTGTATCGTCATGCCGCCGCCGAATGTTACCGGCCAATTGCATATGGGCCATGCCCTGGATAATACCATCCAAGATATTTTAACTCGTTTTAGGCGTATGCAGGGGCGTAGGGCCTTATGGCTGCCCGGAACCGACCATGCCGGCATCGCTACCCAGGCGCGCGTGGAGGAGATGTTGGCCAAAGAAGGCCAAACCAAATACGATTTAGGGCGCGAAAAATTTCTGGAAGAAGTTTGGCGCTGGAAGGATAAATATCATGCTCGCATCAGCAAGCAGCTAACCATGCTGGGCTGCTCTTGCGATTGGGATAAAGAGCGTTTTACCTTGGATGATGGCTGTTCCGAGGCCGTTAAGGAGGTCTTTTTAAGCCTTTATCAAAAAGGGCTGATTTATCGGGGTAGCTATATTGTTAACTGGTGCAGCCATTGCCAAACCACAATTTCCGATATCGAGGTAGAGCATCAGGATCGCGATAGCCATCTTTGGCATTTGCGCTACCCTTATGCCGATGGTTCGGGCTATGTAATCGTGGCCACTACCAGGCCGGAAACCCTGCTCGGCGATACTGCGGTAGCCGTAAACCCCGAGGATAGCCGCTATTTAGACAAAATCGGCCAAAGCCTGATTTTGCCGGTGATGAATCGCCCGATTCCGATTATCGCCGATAGTTATTGTGATATGGAATTTGGTACCGGTGCAGTTAAGGTAACCCCAGCTCACGACCCTAATGATTTCGAGATTGGCCTGCGTCATAACTTGGAGCAGATTACTGTTATCGGCAAAGATGGCCTGATGACCGCCGCCGCCGGCAAATATGAGGGGATGAGCGCTAAGGAGTGCCGTCAAAAATTGGTGGCCGAATTTGAAGAATTGGGCTTGCTCGAAAAGATTGAGGATATTAGCCATGCGGTTGGCGAATGTTATCGCTGCGGTACAGTGGTAGAGCCGCTGGTATCGGCGCAATGGTTTGTTAAGATGGCACCTTTGGCCGAGCCGGCTATCGCCGCTGTTAAAGATGGCGATATCCGCTATGTGCCCGAGCGTTTTGCCAAAACTTATACTAATTGGATGGAAAATATTCGCGATTGGTGCATTTCGCGCCAATTGTGGTGGGGGCATCGCATCCCGGTTTGGTACTGCGGCGATTGTAATGAGATGATAGCCGCCAAGGATACGCCCAATGCCTGCCCTAAATGCGCCGGCCATAATTTAGAGCAAGATCCCGATGTGCTCGATACCTGGTTTTCCTCGGCTTTATGGCCTTTTTCTACCTTGGGTTGGCCGGAAGATACCGAGCTTTTGCAAAAATTCTATCCCACATCGGTGCTGGTAACTGCCTATGATATCATCTTTTTCTGGGTGGCCAGGATGATTTTTTCCGGCTTGGAGCAAATGGGTCAAAAGCCTTTTGACGATGTATTTATTCATGGTATCGTCCGTGATGAGCAAGGCCGTAAGATGAGCAAAAGCCTGGGCAATGGTATCGATCCAATCGAAATTATCGAAAAATTCGGCGCCGATAGCTTGCGTTTTATGCTAATTACCGGCAATAGTCCCGGCAATGATATGCGCTTCCAGCCCGAGCGTTTGGAGGCCGCCCGTAACTTTATCAATAAAATTTGGAATGCCAGCCGTTTTGCTTTGATGAATTTAAGCGATTATCAGCCGGATGCCCATCCGCTGCAATTAACTTTGGCCGATCAATGGATTTTGGAGCGCCTTAAGCAAACCCAGGCCGCCATGGAACAAAACCTGGAGAAATACGAGCTGGGCGAGGCCGCCCGTATGGCCTATGATTTTACCTGGGACGAGTTTTGTGATTGGTATGTAGAGCTGGCTAAAAAGCGTCTTTATAATGGTAGCCCGGCCGAAAAGCATACCGCCCAAACTGTTTTGGTGCAGGTGTTAAGCAATGTTTTGGTGATGTTGCATCCCTTTATCCCCTTTGTAACCGAGGAATTATGGCAAGCCTTGCCTCATGAGGGTGCTACAATTATGCTTAAAACTTATAATGAAAGCAAAAATTGGCCAAGCTATCCCGAGGCTGCTCAAACCATGCAAAATGTGATGGCCATTATTCGTTCTATCCGCAATATTAGGGCCGAAATGAATGTACCGCTGGGCAAAAAAGCCGAGGTACAGCTATATGCCGATGCCAAAGCTATTGCCAATTTGGGCGATGGCTTGGATTATATTGCTATTTTGGGTCAGGCTTCGCAGGTGAATATTTTTGATACCGAGGCCGAGCCACCGGCCAAAGCCGCTAAAGCCCATGTAGCCGGCATAGATATTTATTTGCCGCTGGCTGATTTAATTGATATGGATAAGGAAATTGCCCGCTTAAATAAAGAGTTGGCCAATTGCGCCAATGAGCTTAAGCGTTTGGCAGGCAAATTGAATAATGAGGAATTTATTAAAAAAGCCCCAGCTCAGGTAGTAGAGAAGGAAAAGCAAAAGCAAGGCGAATTGGAAGAAAAACAAAAATCCTTGCAAAAGCATTTAGCCGAATTAAGCCTATAGGAAAGGATTATATGCCGCCTATGCACTATTTGCAAGAACTGGAAACAATGCGCCAATTGGTTAACCCGGCCATCAGCCCGGGCTTAGAGCGCATCGAGGCTTTACTTGCCGAACTTAATAATCCCCAGCTGCGCCTAAAAACTATTCATATTGCCGGCACCAATGGCAAAGGCTCGATTTGCGCCATGCTGGATGCCATGCTTATTAAGGGCGGCTATCGTACCGGGCGTTTTACCTCGCCCCATATGCATGATTTTAGGCAGCGCTGCCTAATCAATGGCCAAGTTTTAAACGATCAAAGCACAACCGCCCTGCTTAAAACCGTTAATGCCGCCCTTAGGCGGCTAAAGGCCAAAAATGCGCCCAATCCCACCGAATTCGAGGCATCTACCGCCATGGCCTTTTTGGCCATGGCCGAGGCCGATATCGATTTTGCTATTATCGAAGTAGGCTTAGGTGGACGTTTTGATGCAACTAATATGCTTAATCCCGGCCCGGTTATTATTACTAATATTGGCTGGGATCATATGGATTATTTGGGTGATAGCCTAGCTAAAATTGCCTGGGAAAAAGCCGGCATTATTAAGGATAAGGCAATGGTATTTACGGCTGCAACTGGCGAGCCGCTTAAGGTTATTGCCGATATTGCCCAAGCTAAGGATGCTGATTTGCAAATACTTGGCCAAGATATTTTTGGCCAAGTTAAAGCATATAATCAAGATAGCCAATCAATTGATATTAATACCAAGCAAAAATTATATACCGATTTGCAATTACCCTTATTAGGCGAACATCAAGTTGAAAATGCGGCTTTGGCGGTAGCTATGGCCGAATATCTGGGTTTAAACGAACGGGATATTCGCTTAGGCTTAATGGCCAGCAGCCATCCCGGGCGGCTGGAAATTCTCTGCCGCAAGCCCTTAATTATTGTGGATGGCGCCCATAATCAAGAGGGCATGGCCGCCCTTAATTTGGCCTTAGAGCAATATTGGCCGCAGCAAAAAAAGCTGTTTTTGCTGGGTATTTTGGCCGATAAGCCGCGCAAGCAAGCCCTAGATAGCCTATTTGGTCAAATTGATGGCGCTATTATTACCTGCCCGCCCATTATGCATCGCAGCGATAATTGGGCAGAAGTAGCCACGATTTTGCAACAAAAAGGTCTAGCTATTGATGCAGATAGCATTATCGAAAATTATCAAAGTGCTTGCGAATTTGCTTTGCAAAAAGTGGCAGAATATGATATGCTTATAGTATCAGGTTCTTTATATTTGGTGGCCGAAATTCGGGGCTATTTAAAACAAAAATGGGGTGAGGAATTATATTAGATTTAGCCAATCGCCAATTAATTTTAGCCAGCCTTAGCCCCCGTCGATTACAGCTATTAGAGCAAATTGGTCTAAAGCCGCAGGTTAAGCCGGCCAATATTGCCGAAATTGGGCAGGCTGTAAATAATGATTTTGGCCGATTAGTGCAAGAAAATGCCCGCCTTAAGCTACAAGCAATCGCCACAGAATATACCAAGCAAGCGGCGCTTATTGTAGCGGCCGACACAATTGTGGTTTGGCAAAATCAAATTTTTGGCAAACCGGCAAATCAAGAGCAAGCTGCTCAAATGCTTAGCAGGCTTAGCGCTAGCAGCCATTTTGTATATACAGGCCTAGCTGTTTATGATTGTTTAAGCGATCAAATGCTTTGCAATTTTGCCAAAACCCAGGTTAGTTTTGCCCAAATAAGCGAGCAAGAAATTGCCACTTATTTGGCTAATGCCAATTTTAGCGATAAGGCCGGCGGCTATGGTATTCAAGATAAGGCTGCTGTATTTATCGAGCAAATTTGCGGTGATTATAGCACGGTAGTGGGGCTTCCTTTATCCTTGTTAAGGATTATGATTAAGCAGTTAAATTTGCAAGTACTTAGTTAATAAAGTTTAGTGAATGTAGTTTAGTGAATTGTAGTTTAGTGAATTGGGGGAGATTTATATGTCAAAAAAAGTTATATTTATTGGTACACTGATCATGCTTGCTATCATGGCCTTATCCTTGGCGGCCTGTGGTGATAGCGCAGGGGAAAATGAATACGGCCTAGATGCCGATAATCCTATTCATCTTACTTTATGGCATTATTATAATGGCCCGCAAAAGGATACTTTTGATCAATTAGTTGGCGAATTTAATGCTACTGTGGGCATGGAGCAGGGCATTATCATCGATGCCCTTAATCAGGGCAATATTGGCGAATTAACCACCAAATTAATTGATGCGGCCGAAGGCAAGGTAGGCGCTGCTAATATGCCCTCGATTTTTGCAGCTTATGCCGATACCGCCTATGCCATCGACCAAATCACACCGATGGCCGATATCAGCAGCTATTTTAGCGAGGAAGAATTGGCAGCTTATCATCCCGATTTTATCGAGGAAGGCCGCTTTGATGATAGCGGTGCTTTAAAAATCTTCCCTATTGCCAAATCCTTCGAGGTTTTGATGATAAATGCTACCGATTGGCAATTATTTGCCGATGCCAGCGGCCATAGCTTAGAAGATTTGGCCACTATAGAAGGGCTTATTAGCACGGCCGAGGATTATTATAATTATACTTTAGAGCAAACCGGCATGGGCAAGGCCTTATTTGGCCGCGATTCTTTGGCTAATTTTGTAATTATCGGGGCTAAACAGTTGGGCATTGATATTTTGGGCAATCAGCAAAATGGTCTTACTTATAATTTAGATCAAGCTGTTATGCGCCAATTATGGGATAGTTATTATATCCCTTCTATTAAAGGTTATTTTGCCAATTATGGCAGCTATAGCTCTGATGATATGCGCACCGGCGATATTATTTCCTTTATTGGATCTACTACCGGGTCTACTTATTTCCCTAAAATGGTGGTTGTTAATGATATCGATGAATATGAAATTGATAGTCTGGTAATGGCAGCCCCTGTTTTTGCTGATGGCCAGATGGTGGCCGTGCAGCAAGGGGCAGGCCTGGTGGTTAATGCCGCCGAGCCGGCTTATGAATATGCGGCCACTGTATTTTTAAAATGGTTTACCGAGGCCGAGCGCAATATAGGTTTTTGCGTAGGATCGGGCTATTTGCCGGTAAAAAATGAGGCCTTAAATATGGAGCAAATTGCCCCTGCTTTGGCCGAGCTGGATGAGGAAAACCGCCTAATTATGGAGCAAACTTTTGCAGCGGCTATCGAGCAAGTAGATACCATGGATTTATATACGGTTAAGCCTTTTGCCAATAGCAATGCCTTACGCAATATTTTAGGCGATAGCCTGCAAAATAAAATTGCCGAGGATTTGGCCATCCTAAACGGCATGCCCGAAGATGCCGCAGCTACCGAGGATGATGTAATTACTGAGGATGCCGAGGCTACCGAGGAAGCCGATATAGATAAGGCTGCAATTACAGAGGCAGCTGCTGAAGAAGTGGCTGTTGAAGATGAGCAATTAAGCTATTTATTAAGTGATGAAAACTTCCAGGCCTGGTATGACGGCCTATTAGCTGAAGTGGAGACAGCAGCAGCTTTATAGAAAAAAAGGCTTGAGCCAAAATTGAGTACTATAAAAGATTAGCAAGTGAAGGTAGGGCTAAAGGGCAAAGTGCCTAGCGGATACTAAGGCAGGTTAAACGAGCAAAAGCAGTTGGAGCGATATTTACAGGGCAGGTGCAGTAAGGGCTGGCTTGCATGCAAGGCAAAAATGCAGCTACAAGCTAGGCTTGAGTACCCTAAAAGGCTAGCGAGCGAAGACAAGTCAAGATATCAAAAGCAGCTAGCGAGTAGAATAACTTATTAAACTAGCAAATGTAGTTGGAGCGGTATTTTGTATTTTCCAGGTG